>JBFWYS010000048.1:0-12312 GCA_050186175.1 Pseudobdellovibrionaceae bacterium | reverse complement strand
GTTTCTGAAGGTCTAAAATTATCACGATCTCGGCGCTCATCTCCTCGATCATCACGGTGATCGCGGTTTCTATCAAAACCACCCCTGCCATCGCGATCGTCTCTTCTAAAAGAATCGCCTGGTCTTTGTGCTTGTGCCAAAACACTCAAGCTTAAAATCGATAAAACAAGGACTGACAAGATACTACGGTTTCCGATGCGCATATGTGATCCCCCCATTCAGCCGATTTGCTGATGAAAAACAAAGCCACAAAGATCCCAATCTTCATGGACATACCTCATTCTAGCAAAGCTAAGGCCATAGTTTTTAGAGCCACTCTGGCCCTAAACTAAGTATAAAATCCATGATCCAAGGCGCCAACTGATCAGATTTGCAATAAATGAAACCAGTAAACCGCGCCGAAAATTCCCTTTTAAAAAAACGCTTATAATTATTGCTTCTCCGAGCCAGGCAAAAATCTCACTGGTGCCTACATCAGCAGCATGACTCCATTCCAGTTTCATAGCCATCCACGGAAAAAAGAAATTCACAATCGGATGAGTAAAAAAATTTCCAGCGAAAAAAGGCGTCCACCATTTTTTGGGCCTCAAAAAATACCAATACGCCGGAGCTTCCAAAACAAGTGTCATTCCCAAATAAATAAAATAAGACCAAGTAAATGGATAATACTCCGCCGCCCAAGATAAAATTAAATGACAGCGAGTTGAAATTTTATCTGGGCTCAAAAAATACAGGAGAAGAATCTCAGGAATTTCACACATCAAAAAGTTCCACTTTGCTGAGCTTTGCATCTTTTAAGAGCGAACGCACTCGATCTTGGTCCCACTTCCCGATCAATTCGCCAAGACGGATATTTCCCATTCTGTGACGAGGTGATCTAAAATCATAACCGTATTTTGTGACCTCATTTTTTTCGCACCATTCGTAATAAAGATTGTATCTTCGCTTTTCTTCTTCTTCATCGATGACGTGCTTCGGAAAAATACAAGAAACTTCCGTACCGATCGTGCTCTTTGGCCTAATTAGCTGTCTCTCAATAAGCTGCAGATCCCTACTCGTAAAAGCTTGAGGGAGACTTTTTCCAATCGTGTCGTAACTCAAGATCAAATCACCAAACTTTCTCTGCATCGTAAGCTCTTTACACTCCTCATCTGTAAGTTCAAAACGTTCCGATGGATCTAAGGCAAAAACAAAATGCGGAAGTCCCCTTCCGTACTTAAAAAACAAAAGAGCATTTTCAACTTGGTGAATCAACACATTAATCTGATGAAACACAGGATGAATCGGATAATCTTCCATGTGGTTGTCTTCAAAAAGATGAAACTCCATATGCAAAGAATTCAGCTTCGAAGGAAGATCTCCAGCGAGATCGACCTTTTCTAAAAAAGACTTTTTATAATAATCGTGAATCTGATCCACGCACTGATTTATTTCTTTCGTCTTTTCGGCAACCTCTTCTTGAGTCAGTTCATGGTAAAAATTCACGCGGCTTGGAGCGGCCTTGGTGCTCAGTGCTTTTTTTGTTAGTTCAGAGAATTTACGAATCACCGTCGAATCAAATAGCTTAAACTGCAGAGTGCAATCTTTATTTTTTTCTGATCTCAATGTGATTGAATAAATCATGTCTCATATGAGCATAGAATTCACACACGAATCAAGCCCTAGGGCGCATCACAAGAAAGGCAAATTCCACAAAGCCATGAAGAGCAACGAGTGCAAAATAAAAAGTTCTGAGTTCTCTTAAACTTAAAAAAAGAATTGAAATTAATAGAACAAAACATCCAATAGATTTACTTAGTCTCCGGAGTTTCAGGCGGTTTTGCTGCCGGAACACGGTCGGTACTCTCTTTTGGTTTTGCGTCTGCAAATCCAGAGCTTTTAAAATAAAGACCACACTTAGGTTTTGCCGGCCCGATGCACCGAATGCGATATCTTCCATCTTCAGACTCGGCAAAAGCATTGCCTCGTCCGCCGATACTATTCATCACGATTTCAGCATCTTTCCCAACGAGTGTGGTCACTAAGCTGTCTTTAGAAAGACTTTCACGATTGTCAGGATTTGGCGGATTTGGTTTTGGGTGTGGTCTTCTTAGATCCGCAAATGCTGATGTCGACAATAACAAGGCCAATAATAAATTCATATATCCTCCGTGATATTCGAAAGCTCATCAGAGGTTCAAGTGGAAAGCAAGCATCAGTTTAGATTCAATTTCATTAGGTCTAAAATAGATTCGGCCGAGAAGCTCCCCGTCACTGACGTTCCACTTAGGGGAGCCTCGCGGCCTCAGGGTGATGGCGATCAGAGGACGTACCGCTTTGCCATCAAAATTTTAATGTCCTCTTTGGTAAAAAGAGGTTTTATTCCAATCCTAAAGATTCATCAGACAACGTCATAAGAGGTTTTACTTTTCTCACAAAGGTAAAATAGAAAGCGCCTTCTTTTCCTTCGGAACTGTTGTTAAGTCTAACTGATACACGCACACGACCTTGTCCGTTATTGCTAACAAGACGAACCTCATCGATCATACTCAAAAGATTCTCTCCGTAGCCATCCATGTCTCGTACAAAATTTGGAACCGTACGGTCCACTGACAAATTCACCGACGAACCTTTTTCAGGGGCCAAAAGTGGAGCGCCAAAAGAGAGGACCTCAGAATCACCAGCGATCAGCGTCGTTCTAAAGCCACTCTTGCCGTAAACAACTTCAAAGCTGCGATAAAGAACCTTTTCAAATTTGTTAGGCTCATTGAATCCACTAGAAGTATTCCAAAGATAACGAGAGAAAATATCAAATTCAGGAGTCGAACGCATGTCTTTCGGAAAGTCTACAATGGTACCAGTTTTTGTCGATCTTAAAATAATTGCGATGATCGATCTTTCGCCTTGAACTCCATTTGCAAGACGAAGAAATGAAGACTCACAACTGTCACCACTATCAACGCAGTAAAGTTTTGCTACGAGATTTGGCATCAAACGAGCTTGTTCACGGCTCAACTTCATGTCAGAAGAAGAATTTGGCGCCACCTCACCACCCAAAACAAGTGTCAGAGATCTTCCACGAGTCATTGGACCTTTAATAGTCACACGAATGCGAGCCTGTCCACCCTTTACAAATTCAATACTTGCATCTTCGATTTGTTTTGCAAATGCATTGTTACGCTCTTTGCTCACAGCACTTGCAGTGTCTGCGCGTTTTCTTAAAAATGGAAGAAGGCCGTCTTCTGAAGATCCTGTGTAATCAAGACCTTTGTTAGCTCCACCTGTCAGGTGTTTTTCAACAGAAGAGTTTAAAATAGCTTCGTCGTTATCTTTGTTATCAACAACGTTTTCGCCTGAGCCACTTCCACCTTCTGAATCAGCATCTCCGCCGCCATCTGGTTTTGGATTTTTATTTTTGTCAGGATCTGGAGTGAGTCCGCCGCCTGGTCCCTTATCTTTACCTTTTTCGGGAGCTGGGGTCGTCGGAGGTTTTTGAGGAACAATCGTTACTGTCGGTTGCTTTGCTGGTACTACTGGAACTGGGACTTTTTGTTCCTTAGGAACAATGCCAAAAGCTAGGTTCAGTTTTTTCTTCTTTTTTTCACAGGCAGTGGTTAAAACCGCAAGGAGTGCGATCGATATCAAGGAAGCTCTCTTAAAATTGTTGCCGGACATTACCGACCTCCACGTTAAAAAAAGTACAGCAAAGTCAGGTTGAGCAAGAGCAGGGCCAGCGTTTGAATGGGGTTTAATCCAAGAAGATGGGTACTAACATGGAAAAATCTTTAAAAGAGTGACTATTTTGGTCTCCGCCAAATCCAAAAGGTGCGGAAGAAATTCTGCGATCGCAGGTTCAAGTCTTTTTAAATAAGAAATGAAAGGGTTTCGTTAGATGAAAATTCATTCTCTTAGAAAGCTGCAAATGGGCAGTAAGAACTGTCTTTTTTTTTTACATTTCATTCTTGAGAATAGACCTAACCACTGATTTTAGCTCAATTAATCTATGTATTCAGAAATTCTGAGAGAAAACCTTTTCTCTTTAGCCAGTCTTCGGCTTCTTCATACTTAGGATACCACTTCTCCACGAGACTCCAAAAGGCGTGCGAGTGATTGAGGTACTTTAAATGACAAAGTTCATGTACAATTACGTAATCAATCACAGAAATCGGAGCGATGATTAGTTTCCAGTTTAAACTTAAATGTCCTTGGGAACTGCAACTACCCCATCGACTTTTTTGCGCACGAAATCGGACTTGGGTAGGACGAAGGCCTGTTTTTTCAATCCAGATCTTAACTCTCTCGCCGATTACTTTTTCTGCTTCTCGCTGATAATATTTTTGTAAGGCCCCTTTGTAATGCTGCCAATGAGAGTGGCTGTCTCTGTTCTTCCATTCGTTTTCAGGAAGATTGAGATGTAAGTGCCTTTCGTCAGAACTTAGGAAGGCCTTTTTTAGCGGTGTAATTCTAATTTTTAAATTTCTGGATTCACCAAGCAACGGAAACGATTCGTTCTCCTTCATTTGAAGCTGAGGTCTCTCATCAGACCACTTTTGCATTTTTTGAAGGGTCTTTTGCAACCACTCCCAGTTAGATTCTACAAAGGTCTCGATTTGTTTTCTTGAAGTTGAAAGATTTGTACTAAGACGAGGATCTTGATTCGGTTTAACGGCAATCCGCATATTCTTTTGGCGTGCTCTGCGAACTACCAAAATACGAAGCCCCTGAAAAACGAGGACTTCGTGTTGAGTTTGTCTGTTCTTAGACTTGGGTTTCTTTTCAGAAAAGGGTTTTAAGAGCAGATCAAAAAAACTCATTCCCGAAAAACCTTTCAAACAATTAAGGGCCGATAGCGATCGTCATTTCATAAAATGACGAAGAAACAACCAATTCAAATACTAGCAAATTCAGTACAGAATGCACTCAAAGGATGAGATGCCACATCACGTTCATCAAGTCTCATAGTATAAAGGCACATTTTTGCAACTGCGTCGTCAGCTCCGATGTCGGAATAAACGTTCAAGCTGAGCGCATTGTCTGGCGTCATGGGTTGAACTCAACGCCATAGGCCCAATCCTTTTTCTGTAGGTCACCAATAACAAATGAGAGTTGACCGGAAGACGATTTAGAATTGTTTGGCAGCAATTGTTCTACTGTCGCAGCCTGAAAAACATCTTTGTTCTTTTGAATTTCCTGGAGATAAACACTTTTTGAAATCTTGCCCCTTGCAGTCTTGTAACAGAGATTCATGGCATGGATCAGTTGAGTTGAAAGGAGACTCTTTTCGATCGGACAATTCAACTGCTCTTTGCCCTCCAAACTGCGTGCAAAGTTTAGAATGTGATATCCCAGGTCTATTTTGCTTTTTTTACCCTTCCTTTTCAAAGAATATTTTCCATCTAAATCAAATTCGACCTCTTCATCCTTATAAATCACGGTGAGTGTTCTCTGTTTTTTGAGACTCTTAATATCAGGAGTTGAGATCAATTCAAAAAACACGGGCAAGTTTCCAATCTTTATCGCTGCATGCACGAGATTTGGCGTTTCCGCATCATCATTCACTTGCACTCGATTTCCCAAAAGTTTCATTTGTATAGGCGTTGAGTCTTTTACAGAATTCGAATCACCTTCAAGAATCCAAAACAAAAGATCTAACAGATGCACTCCGAAGTTCGATAAATGTCCTTCTCCATAGTTCCAATAAAAATGCCAAACATAATGAGGTGACTCTGTTGATCGTGGAAAGGGAGGAGAAGCGCCATTCCACAGTGTCCAATCAATTTCACTTTCAAGTTTACGTTTTTTCGCCGACGCCTCTTTTTTGTGAATTCGAATCACAACTTTTTCTATTTCCGAGAGGGGCCGCGACTTACAGAGCTGAATTCCTTCCCGAATGCTGGTACTAGAACGTAAATTTGTACCCGCTTGAATAAATCTTCCAGACTGTTTTTGAGCTTCTGACAATAAAAATGTTTCCTCAAAAGTATGGCTAACTGGTTTCTCCAAAAAAACGTGGTAACCCGCTCGGACAGAGGAGAGAGCCATCGGTGTATGCCAAAAATTAGGCGTGACAATGATAACGGCGTCGATATCTGAGCATCCTAAAATATCCTTCCAATCTTTTTCTGTCTTAGGATCGGCAGAAAAACTTTTGCAGAGTTCGAAAGATTTTTGCAGCCTTCCTGAATCGGCGTCACACAAATGTGTGACTTCAGCGCACTTTGACTCTAAAACTTGCTTCAGAAGAATTTGTCCTTGATAGCCACAGCCTATAAAAGCAAATTTTGGTTTCCGATTTGTTGACTTCGGCTTTTCAAATGAACTGCATGCGGGACTTAGAAATAAAAAACCTGATAGATAAAGCCATTGCAAAAGTTCTCTGCGATTCATTCTTAAATCCTGCCATAAAAAATTAGATTTTGTTGACTCTTTTATTATAAGTCCAGCCGGAGCTATCGAAACATCTAATACAAAGATCTATTAATAAAATTGGGCCTTTTTAAGGCCCTCTAGTATATTCCCGCATGGAACTAAGGAGCTTAAAATGCAAACTTCCAAAATACTTCTGAAAATCTGTTCTCTCGCCCTTTTCGGTTACGTCACTCAAGGCCCAGCCCGTGCTATTTCAGCGAATCATCAGCACCATCACCCGGAGGGAGGTCGTCAAGGGCTTCACGGCATGGTCTTATTCGGAAAGACATCTCATTTTCTTGAGCATATTCCAATGCTCACTCCTCCTCATGATTTTCAAATTATTGCTCAAGTGATTTTAAAGAATTCATCGGGTGTGATCCTCAGGAAAGACTTTTCAAACGGAACTTTTACACTCAAGCCAAGCACTCATTTTTCTCTCAACGACTACGCTGAAGGTCGCCTTACCAAATTTACTGGCCATATCTATCTAGGTGGTTTTGAGCAAGATGGAAAAGTGATTCCCGGTCTCGAAAACGTAACCGTTGAAGTCACAAGTATTCTATTGGCTCGTCAGCTTCCGTCAAGCCATGCAAAACAAAGTTTTGAAATTCCAGATGGTGATCAGGTTTTTGTGACTAATATCATTACGCCTCAACGAAATACCCAAACAATTACCAATCAAACGACTGGGCACACTTTATGGTGTGTTATTGGACCCGACTTTTTTAACTTTTGCAACTAGTGCCAGTTTAATTTCGGATTCCGCTTTTCCCCATTTTTGGGATTCGCGTTCAATACGAGCTGCCGTTTTAGCAGGATATGAAGATACCTAGGCATTTACGCAATGCAAATGTCATCTCTTTTCGTCGGCTTTTTGTTGGCAATCGAAAGGTCTTGGCAAATCATATTGGATATGAAAATTTTTTTTAAAACAATCGTTTGTTTTTGTTTTTTATCTCTCTTAGGTGCTCGTCTCTTAGATCAAAGGACATATGCGCATCGTCTCTTTGAGAAAAAAAACTTATCAAACTTGCAAACTTTTTCAACTCGAACTTTGGACCGCTTGGCTCACAAAGAAAAATCTTTGAGTCAACTCGGTACTTCGCTTCGGCTTTCTTACATTCAACTGAACTCTAGCTTATTTTCTAAAATCAAAGCGCAAGAACAGCAAAGTCTCGAGTTGTTGAATTTAGATCTGTTTGATGATCTAGAAGTCGAGTTTTACAAAACTAAGACAATTTCTCATTCAAATAAAATGTTCACTTGGATCGGAGAAATTCTAGAAGACCCATGGAGTTCTGCGGTCCTGACATTCGATGAAAATGGAGTGGTTGGAAATATAAATATCGAGGGACGGGTTTACTTTATTGGCCAAATCGGTGAAGGTCTCCATTTTGTGAGTGAAGGTAATCGCAGCAAAATCGCTGAAGATGAACTGCGACCGATGCCGACTCCACCTGTAAATTCCGCCGTTCAACCCAAGGCCGACACTTTTAACGACGGAAGTTTTGTCGATATTATGTTCCTCTATACCGCTGACGCTCTAGCTGCGGAGCCGACCATCGAAACAGAAATCACAAATACCGTCGAATTCACAAATGCCTCTCTTGCTCGCTCGTGCGGACTTTTCCGCCTGCGACACGTTCACACCGAGCAAGTCGTTTACGACGAAAGCCTTTCAAATAGCGATCTTCTCAGCTGTATGGCAACAACGGGTGATGGATGTCTCGATATTGTAGATACACTTCGGTCCACTCATGGCGCCGATATCGTGTCGATGTGGCAGGCGGCTCCAGTGGCCATTGGATATATTCCTGATGCCGGCACATCTAATCCTGCTGCGGGATTTAATGCAATTTCTCCAGGAAGTGGCATTACCTCAATGACCTTCACACATGAGGTCGGTCACAATTTTGGAATTAATCACGATCGCTATTCTGAAGATTTATCCCTCAATGATTATAATGCGCCAAAGGGATTCGCATACGATTACGTCGACATCGACAATAATTTTAGTACGAATGTCGCACGGGGTGGATCTTGCGCGCTAGCCGATCGTAACTGTTTTTATTCAGGATATTATTCAAATCCAAGGATTCTAAAAAATGGGTTTCCACTTGGCAAAGCCGGAATCGCCGATGGTGTTGCAACTTTAAATTCAATGCGAGTTCACTTAGGCAACTATGCGCAAGCAACATCGGCCTATTCTCCGGATCTTTCCGGTTGCAAAGAAAACGCAAAAAAGGTTTCGAGTACGCCTCAGTGTTTTATTTCTACCGCGACCTTTGGCTCTTCCCTTCATCCTTATGTCTTGAATCTGCGAAAATTCAGAGACGAGTATTTAAACAATTCAAGAGTCGGTCGGAGTCTTGTCGATTTTTATTACCAGACGTCTCCAAGTTTGGCGAATGTGATTGCAGAAAATATGGTTTTAAAGAATGTTTCTCGATTTCTACTCACACCTATAATTTTTGCGATTGTGGATCCAGGTAAGTTTGGGCTCCTTTTTTTAGGAATATGCTTGCTGGCATTTGCTCCATATAGAAGGCTCAAGAAATATGTATAAGATTATTGCATCCCTCCTCTTGCTTGTTTCTATTCAAACTCAAGCACAAGTCGCGAGTTCCTATTTTTTCGACATTATTCCTGTTGAAAATCCAGCCGCTCTCCTGACTTCTTCCGAAGCCAGCCGAGTTGCAATTCGCGCCTCAAATGCCAAGGGAGAACATAAAATTGAAGATTACAAACAAGAGGCCTTCGACATTTCATCAACCGAGGGAGTTATCACTCATCTTGATCAAAATTACTCTGTTCAATTTGCTTATATTCCGAGTGCAGTTTGGAAGGTCGAGGAGTTCGCTGAGTACAATCCTCTGGAATATGAAAAAATACAAAATCGCATGGTCTTAAATGTTTCATCTAATTCAGGAAATTTTGCCTTTGGAGCGGGATACGAAATGAGGAACGAGGAAGTGCCTGGAAACAAAGATTCTCAACAAAGAATTCGTGCCGGAGCTTTGTTTGGATTCGAAAATAATGTTCTTCTAGGAGCCTACGCACATCACATCACCGACAAAGGCGATTTTAAAGAAACTCGCGCCTGGATTGAGTCCGGTCTAGGTTTGGGCTGGGTCGGCAAACTCGACAGTTTTGATCTCCGGGTTGAAGGATCTTTTTCAAAATCTCCCGAGATTTTTCAAGAAACCAATTCCGCCAATAACCCCAACTATCAAAGATCTTGGCAGCAAACACGGTTGGGAGGAGATGTTCTTTATTCTCTTTCTACGTTCGGACTTTCCTTTGGAGCCGAAAGTAAAACTCGCACCTATAGAGCCTTGGAGGCTGGGAATAAGGAAGCAGAGACGGAACAACAATTGCGTCGCGGAGGTCACTTTATGAAAGATATGTTGAGCATATTTTTGTCACAATCAACTCCAAGAAGCAAAATGGGCTTACATGATACGAAAATTACCTCTACGGACCTCCTTTTGGTCTTCTCACTTGGCCAAAAGTCAGACAGTCTAATGCGAAAGTTTTGACAGTTTTTATAAAACCTACACTTTTGCGCTCCGGCTGGGACTAAGTCTTCTTTTTCCAAGTATAACTGCTCCATGCTTAAGGTTCTTTTGGTTCTTCTTTTATGGAATGCGGCTTCGGCTCAAAACCCAATTCAAAAAATTGAGTTTTCGTTTAATAACTCCTGTGAAAACCGAAAATCAGAAGTGACATTGGCCCTGACCGGAGATTTTTTGGTTCACGATGCTCTTTATAAACGGGCCGTTCAAAGTCCTGACCGCTTTTTTTCTCTCGTTAAAAAAACAGTTCCACTTTTTAAAAAAGCGGATTTTTCATATTTAAATTTAGAAGGTCCCACTGCAATGGGAATCGATGCGGGTGGCCATGATCACGGTGATATCGGTTTTGTATATGATTTAAAAGTTTACAGCGGAACAAATTTTTCTTTTAATTATCATCCTTCGATTATAAGCGATCTTAAAAAATTAGGCATTGGAATTGTTTCTACCTCTAACAATCATGCTCTCGATCGAACATCAGTAGGCGTGGATAAAACTGTTGAAGCTTTTCGTCAGCAATCGGATGTTGCCTACGTTGGAACTCGTTTGTCGACAGAGAGAAGTGCTCCACTTTATACTATCACTCAAGTTCAAGGTTTTAATATCGCGTGGGTTTCGTGCACAGAAGCGACAAATGCACCAAAAGATAAGAAGAACCAACTATTTTACTGCTATGACTCTAAATACGAACTCTTTTCGACTCTTCGCGAGCTTGCAAATCGTTCTGATGTAGACGCTGTAATAGTAACTCCTCACTGGGGTCGCGAATATTCACATGTGCCAAGCAAAAGCCAAACAGTCTATGCTAAAAAATTCTTAGAGGCAGGAGCTACTGCCGTGATAGGCGCACATCCCCATGTTTTACAACCATGGGAAAAATACGTCACGGCTGATGGAAGAGAAACATTAATTGCTTACTCGCTTGGAAATTTTTTGGCGTTTCAAGCTGGGATTGAAAAAAAAACATCGGCCATTATTTATTTAAGGCTCCAAAAGGACACCCGAAACAAAACGTCGATCGCAGGCGCAGTTTATACTCCCACATACAGAGACGGATACAATGTATTACCGTCGCGATCTTCAGAAGTTTTAGACCATGCCTCACGATTTTTTGGACGAAGTTCACTGCGAATGGTAGAGCAGCGTCTTTGGACTCCTTGTCCGTAAATTATTTTTTAAAAAGTTGCATCCAAGCGACCCATCCAATAACTTGAATCCGTGAAAACGGAAAAATTAGCCCAAGCCTTTTATCAATTAGATCCAGAAAAAGTTCTCCGTGTAACGGAAAACTGCGGCTTTTTACCAACAGGGGAATTCACACAGTTGAATTCTTACGAAAACAGAGTTTTCGATTTAAAATTGGAAAAACCGCTCGAAAATGGCGTCAAAAATGTGATCGCAAAATTTTACAGGCCTTTTCGTTGGTCAAAAGAAACGATTCAAGACGAACACGATTTTTTATTTGATCTCGTCGAAGACGGTGTCAAAGTCGTAGCTCCAATTCGTAACAAAAACGGCGACTCACTCATCGAAGACGAAGGAATTTTTGTCACCTTTTTTCCAAAAGTTCTCGGAAGAATGCCACAAGAATTTTTAAACGACGAACTCAAACAAGTGGGCAGGTTGATCGCTCGACTTCACAATACAGGTGCAAAAAGAAAATCAAAAAATCGCTCTGAGTACACCACTGAATATTATGGGGGTTGGGGGACACTCGCTTTTTTAGAAAATTGGGTGGCTCCAGAAGTCTGGAACAGATATGAAAAGGCGGCGACGGCAATTCTCACACATCTCGATGAATACAATGATCCAAGCAGCTTCATACGAATCCACGGAGATTGTCATAAAGGAAATCTCCTCCATAACGGAAAAGAATATTTCTTCGTAGACTTCGACGACACAGTCAACGGTCCGCCTGTGCACGATTTCTGGATGTTACTCTCGGGCGATCAAGAAACAGCGGAAGAAGAAAAAAACTTAATCCTAAGTGGCTACGAAGAACTCAGAGACTTTGATGATGTCTCCTGGGATTTAATCCCAGCGCTAAGAGGCCAACGGATCATGTCCTATGCAGGCTGGATTGCAACAAGATGGCAAGATCCAAGCTTCCCAAGACTATTTCCAGAGTTTAACACCTTCCGATATTGGGCAGAAGAAGTAGAAGCTCTCGAAAAAATCGCTTGGAATCTCTAGGAACCAGGACGTGGTCCCAATCCTGTAAACATCTCCTCCAGGCAGCACACTAATAAGTTTAGCGAATTCCCTGACGCAATTAGAGACAAAAAGTCGGTAGGAAGTGGTTCCTTAAAGATAAAGTTATGATTTAAAAATATTATTTTGTATTTGT
>JBFWYS010000047.1:0-12469 GCA_050186175.1 Pseudobdellovibrionaceae bacterium | reverse complement strand
GAGAAGTCTCTCGATTTCTTCGCTTATTTTTTCATCTTTGGCCGCCAATGTTCCGTCATCGTTAACGGTCAGACGCCAGAGTCGGTCCAGAAATCGACGGACTCCGTCGATACCATTTGGATTCCAAGGTTTGTCTTTGTCCATCGGGCCCAAGAAACATATAAAAAGGCGAATCGCATCAGCCCCGTAATTCTCGCGAACCTCATCGGGATTCACAACATTACCACGAGATTTCGACATTTTTTCGCCATCAGGACCCAAAATCATCCCCTGATGAGCCAATTTTTTAAAAGGTTCGTCGTGAGTCGCAAGACCACAGTCAAAAAGAACCTTCTGCCAGAATCGAGAATAGAGCAAGTGACCCACGGTGTGTTCCGGTCCACCCACATAAATATCCACAGGCATCCAATATTTTTGAGCTTCCATTGTGTAGGGTTCATTTTGATTGTGAGGATCGCAATATCTCAAAAAATACCAAGAAGAACCTGCTGAACCTGGCATTGTGTCAGTCTCGCGACGGCCTTCTCCCATTTTTCCCCTGTAGGTGACCCATTCTTTAATGCGGCCAAGGGGAGCTTCGCCCGATTCTGTGGGTTCATAATCTGCAACCTCAGGAAGGCTGATTGGCAATTCATCTATTGCGACGCCCACTGTGTTTCCATTATTCAAATGCACGATTGGAAACGGCTCGCCCCAGTATCGCTGGCGGCTGAAAAGCCAATCGCGAAATTTAAATTGAACTTGTTTTTTTCCGAGGTGTTTTGATTCAAGGTAGGCAATCATTTTACCGATCGCCTCTGTTTTACTCATTCCGTTTAAGAACTGAGAGTTCACAAGTTGACCCTCGCCCTCAAAAGGCAAATCGCCGCCCTCAAGAACTCGAACAATCGGCAATTTGAACTGAGTCGCAAACTCAAAATCTCGAGAATCATGACCCGGAACGGCCATGATCGCGCCAGTTCCATAATCCATCAAAACGTAATCTGAGAGCCAGATCTGAATTTTTTCACCGGAAACAGGGTGAATAACGTGAGCACCAGTGAAAACGCCTGTTTTTTCAGTATTCGCTTTTCTGTCGACTTCACTCTTGGCGGCCGCTTTCTTTTGGTAAGCTTCAACGTCTTTTTTCTGAGCGGCCGCCGTAATTTTTTCGACCAGCGGGTGCTCAGGAGCCATTACCATAAACGTGACGCCAAACAAAGTATCGGGACGGGTGGTGAAAACTTCTAAAGATTCCGAGTGGCCCTCAATTTTAAAGTTGGCAAGAGCACCCTCACTCTTTCCAATCCAGTTTTTCTGCGCCTCTTTCGTTCTCTCGGGCCAATCGACTTTATCAAGATCCGCGATCAGGCGCTCGGCATAAGCGGTAATTTTTAACATCCATTGTTTCATCGGTTGTCGAATGACCGGATGACCGCCGCGTTCACTCTTACCGTCGACAACTTCTTCGTTGGCCAAGACAGTCTTGAGAGCAGGACACCAGTTCACTGGAACTTCTTTTTGGTAGGCAAGTCCTTTTTCATAGAGCTTTAAAAAAACGAACTGCGTCCACTTGTAGAACGAAGAATCAGCCGTTGAAAGTTCGCGATTCCAGTCAAAGCTAAAACCGAACGACTTCATTTGTTCTCTGAAATTATCGATTGCCTTTTGCGTGGTGATTGCAGGATGAACTCCTGTTTGAATTGCATATTGTTCAGCGGGAAGGCCAAAAGCATCCCACCCCATCGGATGAAGGACATTAAATCCAGTGGCCCTTTTGAAACGAGCGATGATGTCGGTCGGAGTGTAGGAGGCCATGTGACCGATGTGCAGTCCAGCTCCTGACGGATACGGAAACATATCTAAGGCGTAATACTTAGGTCGTGACTTATCGACCGAAGCCTTGAAAGTTTCTGATTCTTGCCATTTTTTCTGCCACTTTTTATCGATTTCAGTATGTTTGTAACCCATTGGACGAGTATCTCGAAATCTGGACGCTCTCTCAAGTGAAAAACTTTGTTAGACTCTATAAGTATAAGAGCCTGGAGACTCAATAAAATATGAGACAAGAAGCGCCTCGGGCATTGCCCGCTTCAAACAACAGAAAAATACTGGTTGTCGACGACGACGCTGATGCAGTTGAAATCGTGCGTGAGACTCTTCAATGGGAAGGGTACCAGGTTTCCGTGGCTGCAAGCGGCGAAGATGCTCTTAAAAAATTAGGCGAGTGGGGTCCCCATTTAGTGTTGCTCGATATCGGGATGCCAGGACTTAGCGGTTTGGACATTTTAGATAACTTGCGCAAAAGCAGATCCTACATTTCGGTCTTATTTGTGTCGGGACATTCGCGAACTGAAGATGTGGTGCGCGGTTTGGATGCAGGAGCTGACGATTATATTACAAAACCTTACGACCCTCGCGAACTTTTAGCACGTGTTCGAACCCAATTACGAATCAAAGATTTGAATGATCAGCTTCGTTCGGCCAATGAAAAGTTAAAAGAGCTTGTCGAGATTGATGATTTAACGGGTCTCTTTAACATGCGTTCAGTTTATCAACGTCTTGAGCACGAATTGGATCGTGGCCGCCGATTTGGTCGTCCTGTTTGTGCGGTGATGATGGACATGGATAATTTTAAAATGGTGAACGACGCTCATGACCATCTTTTCGGAAGTTTTGCTCTTTCTGAGGTGGGGTATATCGTAAAAACCACAATTCGGTCTGTCGATATAGCAGCCAGATACGGTGGCGATGAGTTCCTAATTGTTTTAACTGAGGTTCATCGTGATGGCGCTATGCAATTTTGCGAAAGACTTAGAAAAGCGATCGAAAAACATGTTTTTGACAACGGCCATGACCGAATGGCGCTAACGGCAAGTATTGGTTTTGCAATTACACAAGCAGGTGACAGTGCGATCGATGCAAGAAGTCTGGTTCGTGTTGCCGACCGCGCTCTTTATGATGCAAAAGAAGCCGGTCGAAATTGTGTTCGAGATTACGATCTAGCGAAAACTCCTGAAGTTTTGAATTTTTCTCAGGCCCTCAAACGAAAAGCCGGTCCAAAGCTCAAAAAAACCGGTACGTAAGAGTCTTTGCTTATGAATAATATGCCGAAGTTTAGCTAGGTTAGAAAGAATACTTTTTTCTAACCTAGCCTTTACATTTTTTCGAATTCAAGGTTAAAAGTCGTCATGGGGACGTTTGAATCTCAAAACACCAGAGCGGGTCTGATTTCTTTGGTTGTCAGCATTGTTTTGTTGGCCGTCAAATTTTATGCTTACGAGCTCACCCATTCAACAGCGGTCCTTTCAGACGCCTTGGAGAGTATCGTTAATGTCGTCGCTGCCGGTTTAGCTCTTTGGGTTCTTCATTACATCACTCAACCTGCCGATCATGAACATCCTTATGGTCATGGAAAAATGGAGTATTTCTCGGCCGCCTTCGAAGGGGGTTTGATTTTCTTTGCAGCGATCGCTGTTTTTATCGAAGCCGGAAAAGCGCTGCTTTCACCTAAAGCCCCAGAAGAACTTGAAATGGGTTTGGCCGTGATCGCAGCAGCAGCCCTTTTCAATTTATTATTGGGAATTTACCTAAAAAAGATTGGAAGAAAAAATAATTCTTCGGCTCTTGAAGCAAGTGGATCCCATGTTCTTTCAGACGTGTGGACCACGATAGGTGTAATTCTCGGTTTAGCTCTGGTGAAAATTTCTGGATGGCTTTGGGTGGATCCTTTTGTTTCGCTGTTGATTGCGGTGCAATTGGGATGGACGGGGGTGAATATCATTCGCACGGCTGCGAGCGGTTTAATGGATGAACAAGACGAAAAATTAAGTGCGGAGTTCTGTGAAGCCATTAATAAATGTCGCATGCCGGGCGTGATTAATATTCATAATTTACGAATGATCAGATCGGGCAATTTTCAGCATATCGATGCGCATATCGTGATCCCTGAGTTTTGGGACGTGGCTGAAGGGCATGAAGCAACCCATGAGTTCGAAAAGCAAGTGATGAAGGCTTACCCTTTTGACGGCGAAATCGCTTTTCATGTTGATCCTTGCAAGAAAAAATATTGCCGCAACTGCGATCTCCAGGAGTGCCCCATCCGTCGGCATGCATTTGAAAAATTAATTATATCCACTCCCGAATCTATTCGCCAGGGGCCTGTGTATGTCTAGAGTGCTTAATTCGAGATTAAATAATTCGAAGAATCTGAAGAGTCCAAATATTTACGTGACGGCCCTTCTTGAGGAGTACAATCAGTATGCCTATGATGAGCAAACAGTTCAGACGCATAAAAATTTTTGGCGCTCCAAAATCTTTAAGGTCGGTGACAATCACCCAGTGGATGTTGAAATCGGAACTGGCAACGGCTACTATTTTGCTCATAGAGCGGCACAAAAACCAAATCGGTCGCTTGTCGGTTTAGAAATCAAGTACAAGCCATTGATTCAAAGTATTCGCCGCGCTTTGAAAAACGGATCTGAAAATGCGCGGATTTGTCGTTTTCACGCAATGGATATCGAACAAATTTTTGGTGTAGGAGAAGTGAACGATGTTATCATTCATCACCCAGATCCGTGGGTGAGTCCTCGTAAACCTCAAAATCGCATTCTCAACCGAAAAACGCTTCGAGTGCTTCATGGTTTGCAGAGGCCGGGAACAACGATTGAGTTTAAAACGGATTCAAGAGAGTATTACTTGTGGGCGCTTGAAGAAGTGGCTGATTCCCCTTACGAAATTATTCGCCAAACTCCAAACCTTCATCAGAGTGAGTGGGCTTCTGAGAATTTCGTAACTCATTTTGAAAAAATATTTTTGCGCCAGGGTGTAGAGATCAACTACATGCTTTTAAGGCGTATAGATTGATTTATTCTCGCCAGATTATTTCTTGTGCCTCTAGATCATAACCAATGAAGTGATCTTTTTCAGATTGATCGAAAACAAAATATAAAAGATGTCCCTGCTTTTGAAGATCCTTTAAAAAAATTTGGGAGTCTGAAGCAACTATTCTAAAAGCCGCAGCCAAAGAACCCTGCTCCCATAGAGCAATCAATTCTGGTTTTTCTGCAGATCCTCCATAAAACAAAAAATCGGTTGTACCGTTTTGTGCCTTTGCAGTCTTTCCACCAACAAGATCATAACCGGCAAAAAGACGATGCCAGTCCGTAGGACATTGAGGAGGGCGACACGAATCAGTTATTTTTGAAGCCTGACTTAAAGAGCTTTTGATCTGATTCTTCGGAGATTTAATAAGTTGATTGGGGCCAAATTCAACAAGCAGATCATAGACCGGGGCTTTTGGCGATTCGGGGGGGAGATATTCTTGCACCGGAACCGTGGAACAACCTAAAAACCCAACAACCGAGAAAAGTAAAAATAAATTTTGCATCTTCTGCTCTCTCACCAATAATTCGTGTCGATTGTGACGTCGCCAAGAACCTTGGTCTGACAGCTCACCCGCATGTCGGGAGCCAGGTCAAACTGCTCTCTCAAAAATTTTTCTTCTGAATTTTCAGGCGAGAGATTTTCCCTGCCTTCGATAATTTTCACTGTACATTTGCAGCAAACAGCTTCTCCTCCACATGAGGAAGCCACGGGAATTCCCTGATTGGTCAAGGCTTCCATCAATGGAGTTTCAGGAGAAATCTCAAAGGCCGGTTTATTTTTGATGAATTTCACTTGCGGCATGCTAGATTGTTTGAAAATTTAGGAATCCTGTCAATGAACTCTTTAGAGAGAATAAGATGAGTGAAAAAATCGTGATATTGGGAGCTAGCCGCGGATTGGGGCGTGCGCTTGCCGAAAATTTAGTTCAAAAAGGTCACAACTTGCTTTTAATTTCTAGAAATCAAAGCAAGCTCTCTGAAATTCAAAGTGTTGCAAAAACGCAAGTCAAAATTGAAACAGGTGATTTTAGCAAAGACGAGGAAGCTAAAAGGCTCTTGCCGATCCTGCAAAATTTTGGACCTGAAAAAATTTTTTATGTTGCTGGTGGTGGTCCTTACGGGAAATTTCATGAAAAAGAATGGAAAGACCACTCTTGGGCGTACCGAGTGAACTTTGGATTTCCGGCGCGGCTTCTTCATTTTCTCCTGCAGAATAAAAAGGATTTTCCAGAGCTTCGACAAATGATTTTTGTGGGCTCATCCGTGGCTGAATCAAATCCTGATCCCATGGCTTCTGCTTATTCGGCTGCTAAACATGCTCTACTTGGGTTGATTCGTTCAGTGCGAAAAGAAAGTGCGCTTCTTGATTTGCGAATTTTTAGCCCTGGTTACATGGACACAGATCTGTTGCCGCCGAATGCTTGGCCGCGTCAGAAGGGCCTCGCAGAAAATCCTGCTTTAATAGCTGAAAAGCTTTATCAGTGGACGCTCCAAGATGATGCAAATGGGCACTTGGTTTTTGAGTCTCCCAATCATTGAGTTTTAAGAAGTCATTCGATACTCTTCGAGGGGGCTTTTCCGATGGAAAAAAATGAAATGGAAGACGGAAAAAGTGAAATCGAAGAGCGAAGAAGAGGATACTGTGAGCACTCAAGACACAAATCAAAAAATTGAAAATACGATTATTATTGGCAGTGGTCCTGCAGGTTTAACTGCGGCCGTTTATACAGCGAGAGCTCGTTTAGAACCTTTAATGATTGAGGGAGAAGAGGCCGGCGGTCAGTTGATGATCACGACTGAAGTTGAAAATTATCCTGGGTTTGAACATGGAGTGACAGGCCCTGATTTGATTTCGGTTATGCGCAAACAAGCACAGCGATTCGGCACTCGTTTTATCACTCGCAATGTGAGCAAAGTTGATCTTTCAAGTCGTCCTTTTAAAGTTTGGATTGGCGACAAATTGCATTTGGCAAAAACAATCATCATTTCTACAGGCGCATCCGCAAAATATTTGGGTCTTCCATCGGAAAAACAATATGCAAACAAAGGTGTTTCGGCCTGTGCGACTTGTGACGGGGCTTTTTTTAGAGATATGGATGTAGCAGTTATTGGTGGTGGCGACACAGCAATGGAAGAAGCTAATTTTCTTACGCGCTTTGCGAAACAAGTTTATTTAGTCCACCGAAGAGATTCTTTTAGAGCTTCAAAGATTATGGCCGAAAGAGCTATGAGTAATTCAAAAATTAAAGTTTTATGGAATACGGAAGTAACTGAAGTTTTGGGCGATGGGCAGGTCGTTACCGGAGCTCGTCTTAAGGACACTAAAACGGGAGCGACTCGTGATCTCGCGATCCAAGGTTTCTTTTTGGCCATCGGACACAAACCCAACACAGAAATTTTCAAAGGCCAACTGGACATGAACGAAGTTGGATATTTAAAGTCTAAGCCTGGAAGCACCTATACGAATATTCCAGGAGTTTTTGCAGCAGGAGATGTGCAGGATCCTTATTACCGTCAAGCAATTACTGCGGCGGGAACAGGTTGCATGGCCGCAATCGACACTGAAAGATGGCTCGAAGCACAACATTAACAATTGAGGATAGAGTGGCGCCTAAAAAAAGAATCAACACCAGAGACCTCATCGAGAAAATTCAAACTTTGGCGCGAGCTAAAATGTCAGCTCAATCTGTGGTGAGCCTCGACCAGGTTCGCAACCTCAACCCAAAAAAAGAACCGGATCCAAAAGTAATTCTCGTTATCGAAGATGACGAGACTATGCGCTCAGCAATGAAGAGAATTTTTGAATCCGATGGTTTTAAAGTCATTATGGCCGCAGATGGGACTCAGCTTTCAACGGTTTTAGATGATTCTCCTCTCGATTTAATTATTCTTGATATTGGTTTGCCTTGGATTAACGGAATTGAACTTGCTCAGTTAATGAAACAAAACAGTGACCTTAAAAAATTGCCATTAATTTTTGTTTCTGGAAAAACTAGCTCCGAAGAAATGAAGATGGCCTTTGACGTTGGTGCGGATGACTTTATTAAAAAACCATTTGATGTTGAAAAACTCAAAAAGACTGTACGTACACTCTTAAAATTGGCTGAGTAGAATGTCTGAGCTTTGCGATTATTCTATTCGCGAATTACAAAAAGCTTATCAGGCTCGAAGAGTCACTCCTTCAGAAGTAGTTGAATCTTATATTTCCAGAATTGAAAAAGAGAATGCTCATCTAAATGCACTTGTCGCTGATTGTTTTGATCGTGCTCGAGAGAAAGCGAAGGCTCTCGACAAACAGTTAAGGGATCCAAACTACGAATTGCCACCTGTGTTTGGTCTCCCATTCACTTCAAAAGAAATGATTCAGGTTGCAGAACTGCCCCACACGCTCGGTCTCGTCAAAAGAAAAGGCCGTAAGTCCGAAGGCACAGCGACGGTGATTTTGCGGCTCGAGGAAAAAGGAGGAATATTTCTTGGTGTAAGTAATATTCCTGAATTGGGTTTATGGTTTGAATCTCACAACGAAATTTACGGCAGAACTAAAAATCCAATTGATCCAACACGAACAGCTGGTGGAAGCAGTGGCGGAGAAGCTGCTCTCGTGGCAGCTCATGGCTCTAGTTTTGGAGTTGGGAGTGATGTTGGTGGATCGATTCGAATGCCTGCTTTTTTCTGCGGACTGGCAGGTCATAAACCATCTAATCGTATGGTTCCGATGACAGGACATTTTCCGGTGCCGGTTGACAAACCTGAAACCAAAATGGGTCCCTGTTATCCGCTGACTGTGATTGGCCCCATTTGCCGAGAAGCTCGTGATTTACGTCCTTTGATGCTTGCGATGTCTGGAAGAGATGGGCGTGATACAGAAATTTCAGAAGACTCACGTATTAAAAAATCTTTAAAGCGACTTCCACAAGACTGGAAAAAAATAAAGATTTTCACAATGGAATCCCCGTTTATTCCTTTAGTAACTCCGACTGACCGGGAGCTTGCAAAATGCGTGAAGCAAGCTGCAGATATGTTTGAAAGTCGTGGTTGTGAAGTGGAGGAGTTCCCTCGACATTTGTTTTTTAGATCTTTTGAAATGTGGTCCGCAGCATTAGGACATGTTCAAGGGGCAAGCCTCACTCGTTCAGTCGCTGATGGTGGTGAAGAGGCCCGAATTCTAACGGAATTTATTAGCCTTGCCAAGGGAACGCCCAATCACACCTTGCCTGTTTTGATGTTCTTAACTCTTGAGAAATTGTTTAAGTCCGACAAAAGAATCCAAAAATTATTTAAAGAGCTTTTGGTATTTAGACAAAAAATTTATGAAAGAATTGGAACTGACGGAATTCTATTGCTTCCACCGCATCCACGGGTCGCACCCAAGCATAATTCTCCCTTATTTAGACCTTTTGATTTTCTTTACACAGGGGTTTTTAATGCGTTGGAGATGCCGGCAACTGTTGTTCCGATGGGACGCAGTTCGAAGTCGGGTCTTCCTCTTGGAGTACAGATTGCAACTCTTCCCTACGAAGACGGTTTGGCATTAAGTGCTGCCGAGTTGATAGAAAGCGAAATGACGAAATGAGATTTGCTCCTCTCAATTATTTTCAAGCGCGAGATAACTTTAAAGAGAAGGCTAAACAAAAAGGTCTTGCTTTAGATTCAATCTTAGTTCCCTTTGCGGGACCTATGGGAGAAGATCTGACAATTGATCTGGCATATCATCAGCCGCCAATTTCAAAGTCTGTTTTGATTCATACCTCAGGTGCACATGGAGTTGAGGGTTTCGCGGGTTCTGCAATTCAACAAGAAATTTTGGAGAATCTCGACCTGCGAGCTTTTCCAGATACGAGTTTGATTTTCATTCATTGTATCAATCCTTACGGGATGTCCTGGTTACGAAGGGCAAACGGGAACAATGTCGATCTGAATCGCAGTTATTTTGGCACGACCGAGAGACCCCATAATCGTTTTTACAAGTATTTTGATTCTATGCTGAATCCAAAAACCACGGTGCAAAAGTTAACTGGAATAGCTCACGGAATGACCTCACGTGTTTCATTTGGAAAAGAAATTTCGGTACAGGCTATTGCTCAGGGGCAGTACGAATTTCCGCAAGGTCTTTTTTACGGAGCGAGAGAGATACAGCCGGAATCTGCCGCTCTCTTAAAAAAATTAAAGGTTCTCTTGCGTGGATACGAAAAAGTTTTTGTGATGGAAGTTCACACTGGACTTGGGGGGTTTGACGAGGAACTTTTATTTGGAGGAATTGAAAACGCGTACTCTGAAATCAATCTTATGAAAGAAGCGTTTGGCAAAAGTTTTGACGTGCAAGACGCTACTGTCGGCGGGTATTCTGTCTATGGCGAATTATCGGGTCTTTATAGAGATGCAGCGCCTCATGCGAGGATCGGCTACGTTATTCAAGAGTTTGGAACCTACGGCAATATAGACGTTTTAAAGGCTCTTCGTGATGAAAATTTTGACTATCATTTTGGTGAAGGAAAAAAAAATGCTGTTACTAAGTCTAAAGTTCGTTTAAAAAACTCTTTCTTCCCGGAGAATGGGAAGTGGAGAAATCGGGTTCTCAAACAAGGTGTTACGCGGTTTCGTCAACTGGCTTTGCTCATATGACAAATTGCTAGAGGGAGAATAAATGAAAACTTTTAAATGGATCATCATAACGATGACGTTTTTGTGTTCGACTATTGTTTTTGCAAAACGAGGTGGACCGCTGAATCCTTATATGAGTTATTCCTTTGAGACCGATACTTTCGCAACAATCATGCGATCTCAAAAATCGGGAATTCGTTTAGTCAGCATTCGTATTTCTGGCGATAAAACTTTTTACATGAACTTTAATTCTTTGGGTGATCTCAATGCGGCCTGGTTCTTTGTCGCGGGTGAAGAAAAAAGAGCGATGACAGAGGCGGAGCAAAAAGCTCTTAAGGCCTGGGTGACAGAAAATGAAGAGGAAATTTCTTCTTCTCCAGATGAAGTTCAAAAGACCCTTCAGTTTTTAGTCGGATTCTTGCCCCCATCTGAGGAGATGGAAGATTATCAATCGCCGATCGTTGAACTATTTGCGAAAGCTGAAACGGTATCAGCGCCTAAATTTGTTCAGATCTGCGAAGAGATCGGAAACGTAAAGCTTGCCACTTTTTCGAGAGATAAAGAAACTTTTGAACACGAACTTAAAGTCGGCGAGAAATCAACTCGTTGCCGAGGTCGCTGCGGAACAGGCTGTAGTCAACTTTTCCAGAAAAAGAAAAATCAATACACTCAGGAGTGTCTCAATCACGACGCGTGCTCTGATGCCGAAGGCACATTCTTCGGAGAATGTTCGGATGAGTTCTGGGAAGCATCGTCGGGATATATGAATGCTCCAGACTGCAATGCAGGCCCTGTTTCTAAGTAGTTTCCCGGATACAGGCCGCCCAGTGAGCTATTTTCTTCTCTTCAAGTGGCGGCACTACTTTTTTACACTCTTCGATAGCCATCGGGCATCGTGGATGAAAATGGCAGCCTTGCGGCGGAGATATCGGGCTTGGGACGTCGCCCGTTAGGATGATTCGATTTTCTTTGAAATTTGGATCAGGAACTGGGATTGCCGAGAGAAGAGCTTTTGTATACGGGTGTTTTGGATCCTTATAAAGATCGTCCGCTGATGCCATCTCTACTATTTTTCCCAAGTACATAACAGCTACACGATTTGAGACATGTTCTACGACTTTTAGGTCGTGGGCGATGAAGATATAGGTAAGACCTAATTTTCTTTGCAGCTCCATTAACAAGTTAATGACCTGTGCTTGGATTGAGACATCGAGCGCCGAAACCGGTTCGTCGCAAATAATTAATTCAGGTTCAACTGCAAGAGCGCGCGCGATTCCGATGCGTTGTTTTTGGCCGCCTGAAAATTCGTGCGGGTAGCGATGGTAGTGCTCAGGACGCAAACCAACGAGCTGAAGAAGTTCTTGAGCTCTTTGCCTTCTTTTTTCTGTAGATTGCAATAAATTGTGGACGATCAGGGGTTCTTCGATAATCGTGCCCACAGACATTCTTGGATTGAGAGATGAATCTGGATCTTGAAAAATAATCTGCATTTTTCTGCGCAGATTGCGCATATCAGATTTATCTAGGCGGGTGATATCCTTATCGTGGAAGAAGATTGATCCCGAAGTCGGCTCAAGGAGTCGTAAAATGCATCGACCCAGAGTTGATTTTCCGCAGCCCGATTCGCCCACAAGTCCTAAAGTTTCGCCTTTTTTGAGTTCAAAAGAAACTCCTTGAACTGCTTTAACAGAGGCAACTTCTCGATGAAGAAGCCCTCCGTGAACCGGAAAAGACTTTACAAGATTTTCAACTCTTAGAAGTGAGGAATTCATGCTTGTCCCTCTCTTTTGAAATTTTCAGGAAGAGGAAAAAAACATGCGGCTTTGTGCCCATTTGGACCCTTGTCAGTTAAATCGGGCTGAGAATCGCAGCAAGAGGGTTGCGCTCGAAAACAGCGATCAGCAAAACGACATCCCTTTGGTAAATTTGCAAGAGAGGGAACGAGACCAGGAATTGTTTTGAGAGCCACCATGCGATTGTCCGACTCAAAATGAGGAACCGAA
>JBFWYS010000046.1:0-12696 GCA_050186175.1 Pseudobdellovibrionaceae bacterium | reverse complement strand
CCCGAGTTCAGATCTAATACGATCGACGAGCGTCCAATCATCGTTGGGAGTGTCGTGAAGGAGGTGGTTTGTTTTTGCAATCACCCCCTGCCCTCGGTTCTTTAAATCGCGATACATTTTTTCGCTGTAATTCTGAGCCTGATGAAAATATCGGATACCTTTATCACGTAATAAAATTCGGCGACGACGTCCTCGCGCCGGATCCATAAAGTAAGTGATTGCGGCGCCAAGTGCCACTCCGGCAAGGACCCACCTCCATCTTGCGATTTGATTTTGTCTCTGCATTGTACCTCCTCATTATGTTTTATACCCTTCGAGTCATGAGAAAAGACTGCAAATGCAGCACCACAGACAAGATCAAGAAAATCACCTGTAGATATAACAATTCCCCAAAAGCCAGGGAGATTTGACCCATCGGTCACTTTCACTACAAAAAAATTGTTTGCGATAGTTTTACAAAAATTGCACGCCTTCAAAACGGATGTTACCGTTTGATCATTACAAAAAAGCTTACCGACCACGACAGCCGGCAATGGATCAACTTTGCGAACCACAAATAAAACTTGCACTACTGATTACACGAGAAGCTTAAGACAAATAAAAAAAGGACCTGTTTTCACAAATCCTTTTTTTATTTCGGTCATCTCAAAAATTACTTCTGCGGGCGAGTGTGAACCGCGAACTTGTCGAATTCACCGTATTCGTGAAGTTTGTTATAAAGAGTCTTGATCGTGATACCCAAAGCCTGTGCTGCTTGAGTTTTGTTTCCTTCGAAGTGCGTAAGAGCCGCTAGGATGTAGCGTTTCTCAAGCTCGTGAAGTGGCATGTTCACGTCGTACTCTGTTGAAGCCGCTTTTTGTTCTGGGCTTCGGATATGATCAGGAACGTCGTTCGGCATGATCATATGACCTTCAGACAAGATCTGAAGTCTTTCGCAAACGTTTTGAAGTTCACGCACGTTTCCCGGCCAGTTGTAAGCAACCATGAGTTTCATGGCTTCTTCGCTCATTGTTCTTCCACGGCCAAGGTAAGAGTGCATTCCTGATCCTAAAAAGTGTTCGATTAGAACTGGAATGTCTTCTTTACGACGACGCAATGGCGGAGCATGAGAAATGATCGTGTTAATTCTATAATAAAGGTCTTCACGGAAAGTTCCTTTTTGAACCTCTGCTTCTAACTCACGGTTTGTTGCAGAGATCAAACGGATATCAACCTTGATTGGCTCTTTACCACCAACACGGTAGATTTCACCTTCTTGAATGAAGCGCAAAAGTTTTGCCTGAATCCCAGGAGAAAGTTCTCCGATTTCATCTAGGAAAAGAGTTCCGCCGTTCGCTGTTTCTGCCAAACCGATTTTGCGGTTGTAAGCGCCGGTGAAAGAACCTTTTTCGTGACCAAATAATTCTGACTCTAAAAGAGTCTCGCGAAGTGCACCGCAGTTAATAGCAACGAAAGGTTTCGTGCGACGAAGACTTTTTTCGTGGATCGCGTGAGCGATTAATTCTTTTCCTGTTCCAGATTCGCCCATGACCAAAACTGAAGCGTTTGAGGCTGCAACTTTATCGATGGTTTTAAGCATCGTTCTCATGACTTCAGACCGGAAAATAATTGTTTTGCTCTGGATCAGCTTCTGAGTTTGGTTTTGATTCCAAACTGGTTGACCAGAGTTTTGAGACCCTGGAAGAATAGGAGTAGAGTTCGTGTTCGACATAAACGTGCAACCTTTCTCAATTTGGGACATCGCGTTACTGCATCGCAATGTAACTTCTTCCTGTAATTTCTGCAAGAAAATTTTTGCATTGCGTTGTAATATTTATAGGACCGTCATGAAAAAGTTAAAATCCGCCCAAACACCAGTTCTGATCGCAGTTTATAACTATATGAATTTCATGGATAATATTAAATCATCGTCAGCTCACACTTTGAAGTCCTATGGCTTAGATTTAGGACAAACATTCGGCCATGAATTTTCTCCAAACAGCCACAAAAGTCCGCTCAAACCGACCCCTTTAGATGATGCGGAGGTCCTCGCCCAATGTCGGGAGGCCCTTCAAAAATGGGGACGACTAAGCCTCTCTTCCCGCAATCGAAAGGCCGCTACTTTGAAGAGTTTTTTAGGATGGGCCTACAAAGAGAGCCTCACGACTAAAGACCTGAGCCTGCAGATCCACTGTCCGACGGTTCCCAAAAAACTTCCTCATTTTATTTCAGTGGACGAAGTCATCAGCGTTCTGGCCGCTTTCGACCAAAAAGACGAAAAGAAAATTTCCACCGAAACCCGTGCTCTTTTTTATCTATTATACGGCGGCGGCCTCCGGGTCAGCGAAGCTTGCGATCTCCGCTGGATGGCAATTGATAAAAACAAACGATCTCTAAGGATTAAAGGAAAGGGAGACAAAGAGCGAATCGCTGTGCTTCCTTCAAAAGCAATGAAGGTCGTTTTTGCTTTGCCCAAAAAAGGGGACTTTGTGTGGGGAGATAAGGCCCTCTCGCCGAGAGTCGCCTACGAAATGATTCGGCAGTTGGGAATTCTCGCCGACCTCTTAAAGCCGCTCCATCCGCATGCTCTTCGGCACAGTTTTGCGACTCACTTACTCTCGAGCGGAGCGAATATGAGAACGCTTCAAGAACTTCTTGGTCATCAAAGTTTGACCGCAACCGAAAAATACACGCATTTAGGCATTGACCACCTCTCACGAACTCTGGAAAAACATCATCCGTTAGGAAAGAAATAAAAATGCAGAGACTCAAAAAGCCCACCGTCTTTTTAGATCGAGATGGGACAATTATCGAAGATAAAATATATCTCAACGACCCTGATAATATCGTCTACCTCCCTCATGCTTTTGAAAGTTTATCGCAGCTTTATCACTCTGGATTTCAACTCGTGATCGTCACCAATCAAAGTGGAATCGCAAAGGGAATCGTCGACGTTCGCAACTTAGATGAAATTCACCGCCGTATTCGCAGCGAGTTTCACAAGCACGGAGTCGCAATCGCAGGATTTTACTACGCTCCTTATGGAGTGGACTCCCATCACCCTGTCCGCAAACCGGGAATCGGAATGCTCGAATACGCCGATCGAGATTTTGGTGTCGACTTTTCGCGATCTTGGATGGTTGGAGATCGCATGAGCGATATTGAAGCCGGTCATCGAGCGGGATGCAAAAGTATCTTGATTAAGGCGCTTGAGAAGCCAGAGGATTTTAGAGATTGGGCTCCGCCTGAGTTTGTAATTGAGAGTTTGCGGGAATTGCCGGGTTTGATTGTGGGTGGGTACAGAAATTGATCTGAATTATTCTGGTAATTGAATTGCGATGCTCGCGACCTCACTCTTAAAAGTTTTCTTTGTTGTCCGCACTGTTGATCCATCCATGAGAGGGTTATTTCCTGGCCTTCCGGGCCAGGAAAGCAAGTTTTACCAGATTAGCGCGAAGAATGTCCAAATAGGTAGCAAGGTCGGCCCGGAGCATGGCCATAACTCGCGCTACCTACTTCCTCAGCGAAGCCTCAAGCTTCTCAACCACAGCAACATGCCTCTTAAGGCGCCCTTCAATAGAATCATGAAGAGATTCGAAATCGTCTTTCAGCACTGGATATTTCGTCATTAATTCACGTGCAAGCTTCAAGCAACTCGCTCGAACGGCAACCGGCACTTGATCTGCTGGCGATTTAACACATTCCTTCAGAACGGGAAAAGTTTCCTCAGCGTTCTCTTTAGTTGCCAACCCATGCTCCATTAAAGGAACCAGAGTCTTAGCCAAATCTCCATACTGCCGAGGTGATGAATGCGGATTTTCTCGTACCGCCTGTCTCACCTCTTTCACGGAAGGCACGGCCGCCCAAAAATTATTACGAAGAACTGAGAACTCAGATGAAGGCTTCGGAGCTTCAGGCACCTTCTTTTCAGGATGCTGTTCAGGTGGCACACGAATCACTTCGTCTTTTAGATCTTCATACCCTTCTTTCGGAACATCTGGGTCGATGGATCCGAAATCACTGGAGCCCGATTGCATTTCTTTTCTCTCTCCGAAAAATTGCTCTTTAAAAGAAAAGAGAAAAGCTCCTAAGACGACGGCTGCCAATAGAAATCTTATTTTTGTACTCATATTTAGTTTTCGCTCCTGACGGGAGTTTCATCTTCTATCAGTGTAATCGAATGAGTCATGTCTGGCCAAGGGGCACTTTCATCTAAAATCTTGTCCACTTGGATAACTCGGTCAAACTGGTCCTGGGAGTCTAACATTGCCTCGTACTTTTCGGCGGTCGTGCAGTTCGTGCACTTTGTATCGACGAGAAGATTAAACATCCCACCCGCAGCATAGGCTCCCCAAAGGTGAGTGTCGCAAGCCACTTCGCCAGCCATGTCGTGTCCGACTGGGCATTTGTTGTGGTAGTGCAAACAAGCGGACTCAGCATTTCGCCAGGTTTTTTGCTGGATATGATTGTTGATATACGTGTTTATAAAAGAGGTCTTAAGTCCACCCGTACAATCAGAATGTCGGGCCTCGTGAACGAGGGTTCCGATTCTTGCGACACTGTTCATGAGCGGATAATGAATCAAAAACATAGAGCCTAATCTTGAATCCGTGTAGCTTTCATATTTGTTTGCGTTCGCAGTATTTCCGACCTGGAGCCAGGCTTTTCTCTCGATAAAATAAAGTGCGCCAAAATTAGCGGCAATCAAACCGCTGTAAGCAGGATCTGTGGAAGAGGTGCTTTGAAAGCTTTTGATTCGGTCGCTGATATAAGCGAGACGTGACTCTTCGGTAGATCCAAAAATTCCGACCGCAAAATTACCAGCCGGCACGTCGAGAAGCCCCTTCATGTTTTGATAGCGAAGAAGGTCAGAAAGAACTGTTTTGCGTAAATTTTCGTCTGTGACAGAACTTTCAAATAACGGCGAATACCAGAGAGTTCCCTCTTCCTCTTGGCTCGCATCGAGGGAGGTATAGGTAAATTCCTTAGCATTAAATCCTTTGATGCCATTACCACCCTTGGGAGCGCAGTTTTGAAAACTTACGATGAGCCAAAAAGCAATCATGAGGCCTGAAATATTATGTAGTGAAAAGCGCATTTTCAAAGAAAAGTCTCCCCGAAGTTGATTTCTCAATTCCCTTCTCTATTTATCGGCAGGACTTATGTCGATATTGAGGCACCTTCTAAGTCCAACTGAAAAAAGCGAGAATCTCAAATTGGGAAGTTCTGATTTGGATCCAGTTGAATTTGTTGCTGCCGTTCGTGTTGCGATCCCTTTCTCGACCGTCCCAACATTAGACCGTCATAAATTTAAGTTTAGCATTTAAAGTGCCGATTAATGGGTGTTGGCCGTTGTCTGTAGAGGCCGAAAAAATGAGGAGATACTCATGAAAGCAGTGCGTACGTTTGTATATTTTCTATTTGCATCCTTATTGTTGATTGCGGCTCCCGCATTCGCCAATAATGGAACCTTTATGGTCGTTAAAGGAGACATTAAAGTTGTCTCTAAAGACGGCAAAGAATCAAAAGCCAAAGTCGGGGCGAAAGTAGTTCCTACGGATACAATCGTAGCGGGCGCAGATTCGCGAGCCAAAGTCGTGATGGCCGATAAAAACGTGATCAACGTTTCTCCTGACACAAAAATCTTGATCGAAAAATATTCGTCAGGTGAAAACGGCGCAAGTAAGGAAGTCAGCCTTAACGTTGTGTACGGTAAAGTCCGTGCCGAGGTGAACCAAAAATACGATGGTGAGAAAAATAAGTTCCACGTCAAAACTCCATCAGCGGTCGCGGGAGTTCGCGGCACCGACTTCTTAACAAGTTATAGTCCAAGCGATAAATCCTCTAAAATCGTAACATTTGAAGGTCGAGTTGCCGTGGGAACTCCAGGTCCAGGCGGATCGATTCAAAATCCAGTTATGGTTAATCCGGGTCAGTCGACTGTTGCCACTAACGGTGCGCCACCGTCGAAACCGGCGCCTGTTCCTAAAGACGAACTCGTTGCAATGAATACAGAGTCGAAGTCTGAGGCAGGTCCAGCTGCGGATACTGATCGCGCTCCTGCCGGTGAGGAAAAGAAGGACGAGAAGAAAGACGAAAAGAAAGAAGAGCCTAAAAAGGACGAACCTAAAAAGGACGATTCAGCAAAAGCTGATGAACCTAAAAAAGACGAACCTAAAAAGGAAGATTCAGCAAAGGCTGATGAACCTAAGAAAGATGATAAACAAGCTAAAGGTGACGAGCCTAAAAAAGAGCGTGGCCCTGCTTCGGAAAACAATGATAGTGGTCCAAAATCACAAGACAAACCAAGCGATGGACCAAAGCCATCTGAACCAGGTCCTGCTGCTGGCCCCGGAGGTCCAGACACAAGAAAACCTGATTCAACAGCACCAGCGCCGGCGACTGCTGCACCACCTCCTCCCCCCCCCCCCCCCCCGCCGCCACCACCGCCTCCTCCTCCAATAGTGTCGGGACCACCGAGACTTCCATCTTCCAATCTCCCAAAGGCGCCGCCCACGATGGGGCCATGTGGACCAGTAGCATGTCCTCCTGTTCCGGAGGCGATTAAGCGAACAAGAACGATTATCAATATCGTGCCTCCTACACAAAACTAGGCAGGAGGCCGAAGGTCCTGAAAAGACCTTTTCAATACCATCTGAACTCTGTTCGTTTAGAATAAAAAGGTGCCTTAATAAGGTGCCTTTTTTTATTCGCGAAAATTTATTTTTTCGAATGAAAAGAAAGTTCATCATTGATTGTCTTCGTGGAGGATTCTTTGCGCGCATCGGTTCATAAACTCACCCTTGTTTCAGTTCTACTTTTCTCTCAAATTCTGTCCGCACAAGATCGCGGAAGCGACACAATCACGGTGAATCCAAAATTCCCACTGGACATCGAATATGATTTCCGACCTTGGAATAAGAATCCCAAAGAAGTGGAGACAGGATTTCTTATCGTAAGAGACTCTAAATCAGGGCGAGTTGCGAAAATCGTTTTGCAAGAAACCGAGCCTGATAGTGGTGTTTTTATAGGTCAATATGTTCTCACATTTGCGTATGACCAAACTGAGGTAACTCCGGAAATTTACACTCCACCTAAATCAATGATTGAAAAGACAGATTCGATTAAGGCCATGACAAAATTAATTGAAAGTGGAGCGCTTGTTCGAAAACCGACTTTAGCCCGTAAATTCAAAAAAGGTTTTCAAAAACTGCAGATTTACGACAGTCGTGAACAGGCCATGGAAGCTCTTGAGAAGTTACGAAATGCGGGTGGGAAATCTCCAGTTGATCCCTCTGTTCTCGAGTCACAACGAAGAGCCGCCTATGAAGCAGAGAAGTTACGGCTCGAAGAAGAAGCAAAAAGACGTGAACAAGAGCGTCTTCGTCTTGCGGAACTCGAGGCCAAACGTATTGAAGAGCTCCGTAAAGAAAAAGATCGCCTTTCGGCTGCTGAAAAGGCAAAAAGAGCTGAGCAGGCAAAAAAATTATCAGCCGAAGGTATGAAACTTTACGCGGCCGAAAACTTCACCGAGGCAGAAAAGGCTTTTAAACAGGCCGCAGAGCTTGATCCCTCGAATCGCAGCTTCTTCTTTCAGTATGGAATCACACTCTATCGACTTAACAAATTCAACGACTCACTCGTTGCATTGAAATTTGCAGGTGATGCGGATGTCGATAAGAATCAGCTATCCTACTACTCAGGTCTCAACCTTATGCAGCTGAAAGAGTACAAAGAGGCTCTCGCAAAGTTCACCTCCGTTGAGGAATCTAAGGATCCAGCCCTCTCCCCAACTGCTGGTTTTTATGCGGGCGTTATCGAATTCACCCAAGAAAATTATCCAGCCGCAAAAAAACATTTCGAGTTCACAATCGACAACTCACAAAACAATGCACAGCTCGATGCTCAGGCAGAATCTTACATCGAGCAGATCGCGGCGATTCTGCAGTTTGAAGAAGAGCGAAAAACAAAATTTATTTTCTCTCTCAATATCGGCGAACAATACGATTCAAACGTTCTTCAAGTGTCTAATAGCGGATCCGCTGGGAACCCGACAGACAAGGCGGGCTGGAGAACTTTGTTTATGGCCAGCGCAGCTTACAGACCTGTTTACTCACAAGCACACGAGTTTTCCGGCTCGTTAAACTACCTCGACATGTACACGATGAACGACAAATTTAAATCGTCATCAACATTGCAAGCTGCAGATCCTATGATGATAGGCGTTTCTTTTCCTTACAAATTTAAATCTGCCAAATACCAACTTGCATTAACTCCGGGAGTAGAAGCTCTTTACCTCAATATGGATGCCTCAGGTTCTCGCGAACTTCTTATGAATTCAAACTACGTGAAAGCGGATAACACGTTTGTGGTTTCAGACAGTTTCTTTTCCAATTTAAATTTAGAGGCAAGAACCGATGATTCTGTATATACAGGAACCAATAATTCCGATGCATCTAAATTAACAATCGCTTCTGTTAACACGAAGTTTGTCGACAAAAAGAAAACCACGGCTTGGATCGGAGAGTTCAGCTATCAAATGAACAATGCCAAAGGTGACGACGAAGCCTATAATAAAATGGAGCTCGCACTCGGTTACCTTGTTCCAGTTTTCTGGGAGTCCAGCATGATGACTCGTCTCGGATGGTACTCACAGATTTACCCAAGCCATTCGTCGGATCGAAAAGATACAAACCTTGGTCTAACCCTTGCGCTTAGCAAACCTTTCACTCCGAAAATTTCTGGAAGCTTAGTCGCGACTTACAACCAGAATGCTTCGAATGTTTCGACGAGTGAATACGATAAGTACTCTCTCATGACTCTTTTTAGTTGGAGCTTCGGACTCTAGTCTAGGTTTCTCTAAATGAGATCTCGAAACGGCTTGGCCCAGACCAAGCCGTTCTTTTTTCACGAGCCTCGTAACTGCTCGAAAGATAATGCGAAAATCAATTTTCTGACTCCACTTTCGTCACTCAAATGCCGATAAGAAAAACATGAACGGTTTTCCACTGAAAGCCCTGCGGCACTTATTTTTAGCAATGCTTTTGTTTGCGATGGCGAGCTGTAATCAATCGTTCAAAAAATCTTCTGATATTTCTAAAACACCACCTGTAGATATCGGCGACGGAGATCCAACGGACGACAATGAAGATATCCCTCCCGCGGATGATGTCCCAGAGGACGCTTCTTTAGTTGCCACAACGACCGGGGAACCTACAAGTCCAAGTGCTCAAACGGATTTGAATATTTTCATCGCCGGCACAGATGTCACATTTTACAAATATAAAATTGGCGCTGGTGGTTCAGTCGATTGTACCGTTATCGATGACTACAGCATTGCTATTTCTATTGGAGTGCCGATTGCGAACTCTGTGACTTCGATTCCTGATGGCCCTGTTGTGCTTTGTATACTTGGAATGAACGCCACGGGCCAACAATCCCTGGCCTTACCAACCGAAGTGACATGGACGCAGGATCTCTCCCCTTAAAGAGACTCTGCAGATAGAAGATAGCGTCGCAATCCAGGCTCGATCATCGCAAGATAATCTTGTGCTTGCTTTTCGTCTAAAATCCAATCGGCATTTTTTGAGATGGGCAGACCAAGCGGAGCCTTCATCCACTCTTCCGGAGTGAGCACTCCTTCGAACTTAAGAAGCTTAACGATAAAGTGCAATCGCAGTCTATAAGGGCTCTCCGTTTGCTCTGCGATCTTTAGAGCATGCCCCAAGAGATTAAAAAGATTCTCACTATGAACGTCTCCCTCACGACTGATTTTCGAAATCAACTCGACAAAAAGAAGTCCTAATTTGAGACGATCGTAATCGGAGCGCAATCCCTGAAAAGCATCTACGAGCTGGGCTTCTTCGAGAGAAGTCAATTTGTCGGGTTTTGCACTCGGATTTTCTTTTGAGCGAATTTCGACGTAATGAGAAGGCTCTAAAATCCCCCCTCCAAAGCGTTTTTTACTTTTCAAAGCACCACGAGCCAAAAAGGACATTTTAGCGCCTTTTTGACTTAAACACTGAACAACTAGATCGGCCTCTCCGTACTTTACTTTTCTAAGAATGATGACTTTTTCTTTATGACTCATTTTTCTTTTTTCATTCTGAGGTAAAAGAAGGCGCCGGCAAATCCGACTATAAATTGAAAAATCTGCATGAGTGTAATAGCATTAGATCCAAAGTCACTTTGGGCACCTGTGTAGAGATTAAACAAATAATAAAATGCGGCCTGCCCCATTCCCACTCCCGCCGGAGAAATCGGAATCGCTGTGATCATAAAACCTAAAGGACAAACGAAGAAATACGCAATCAGAGGAATCTCGGTCATCTGAAAAGCGGCGCCTACATTTACAAAGAATAAAATGGCCGTTGTCTGTGCGACCCAACTCCACAGAATTGTTTTTAATAAAACTTGCGGATGTTTTCCGTAAACATGAATCGATATATAAACTTTAAAAAGCGCACGCCCAATTTTATATTCCTGCACTCTCCGCCAAATTTTCTCAAGTCCCCGAACTTGTGGCGAAAAGGCGAACAGTAAAAAAACTGTGGCTCCAACTGCCAAACCTAAAGACATGAGAAATAAAAAAGACAATCCGGGAGTCTCGCGCACTTTTGGAAAATCCAGAAGCATCATTACAGCAGCCATCAAAATCATGGCGTAAAGTCCCATGATCCGATCCATAAGTACGCTAAGGGCCGCATCGACTTTGCGATCCGGTCTTTTGCGGGTCATGTAATAGCCTTTTACTACATCGCCGCCGACTCCACCGGGCATAGCAAAATTAAAAAACACGCCCACAAGAAAAAGTTTAAGGGCGTCCCAAAACTTCATCTCGAGACCCTGCGCGTTTACTAGAATCTTCCAGCGATGGGCCATTGCCATGGCGTTTACGATCATCAACAAAATTGCGAGGGGCAAATAAACGGGATGCAGGATTCCAGGTAAAGTTCTGAAGTCGATTTTGCCCGATTGAACCATCCAAAAAATGATTCCCGCTGCAAACACAACCTTAAGAGTAGTCCCTAAATACTTACGCAACTATGACGCCCCCGGCTAGCATCATCTAAAAGTGATGCTTGCCTGTTCCTTTACCATTGAACTAATTCCTTGTACGCTGAATCGCTAAAACTGCCAAGGAAGAAGACTATGAAAATCGCCATTGTTGGGACTGGTTATGTGGGGTTAGTTGCTGGAGTTTGTTTTGCAGATGCAGGACACCACGTAACATGCGTTGATAACGACGAAACCAAAATTAAAAAACTTAAAGATGGAATTGTTCCGATCTACGAGCCGGGTCTTGAAGACATGATGAAATTGTCAATGCAGCGACTGGAATTCACGACAAACCTAAAATCTGCGGTCGAAAATAACGAAGTTGTTTTTGTAGCGGTTGGAACACCAGAGCTTCCAGATGGGAGCGCAGATATGCGTACGACAATGACGGTTTGTCGCGGGATCGCAGAGAACGCCAACTCAAAAAAATATATTGTTTTAAAAAGCACGGTCCCTGTCGGAACGGCAAAAAACGTAAATGAGCTTGTTGCTCAATTTTCGAAACACCCAATTGAAATCGTCAGCAATCCTGAGTTTTTAAAAGAAGGGGCCGCAATCGAAGATTTTTTGCGTCCTGATCGTGTGGTTATCGGTTGTAAAACAACAGACGCCGAAACTGTCATGCGAGATTTATACGAGCCGTTTCTCCGCAACGGAAATCCATTGATTGTGATGGACAATGTTTCCGCAGAAATGACCAAGTACGCAGCAAACGCTTTTTTGAGTGTGAAAATCAGTTTTATCAACGAACTCGCTCGACTTGCGGATAAAATGGGTGCTGATATTAATATGGTTCGCAAGGGTTTTACGTCTGACAGCCGAATTAATCCCGCATTTTTCTATCCAGGAGTGGGTTACGGCGGAAGCTGTTTTCCGAAAGATGTAAAAGCCCTGATTCACACAGGCCAAGAACACGGCGTAAGCATGTCGATTATTAACTCCGCCGATGAAGTGAACGATCGTCAGAAATTGACTCTTGTTGAAAAAGCAAAAGAACATTTTAAGGATTTGAATGGTCTCAAGATTGCGGTTTGGGGATTGGCTTTTAAACCCCGCACAGATGATGTTCGCGAGGCACCGGCTCTTTACACAATCGAGGCCCTGGTAAATGCGGGAGCAGCCGTTACTGCTTATGATCCAGCGGCCATGGAGACTTTCAAAGAAGCTTGTAAAGTAAATTTTAAAACGGTGGCTTCTGCTGAAGAGGCGGTTGTCGGAGCCGATGCTCTAATGATTTTAACGGAGTGGAATGAGTTTAAAAACCCAGATCTAGGTGAAGTAAAAAAGTCGCTTAAAAGCCCTGTCATTTTCGACGGAAGAAATATTTTTGATCCCGCTAAAATGAAACAAATGGGCTTCAAGTATTATTGTATCGGTCGCCAAGCCCTCGCATAATTGTTCTCCGTTATAAACAAAAAACCCGCTTTTCGAGCGGGTTTTTTATTCTTCATAAGCTTTCAAACTTTAGATCGAGATCGTAGCGTACAACTCAGCTTGAGCCGCGTTTGTAGAAACAGACGCGGGAGAATCGTAAACCGCTTTGTGTTTGTACACTGGCAAATACACACGGCCTTCAAGATAAACGTTTTGTGTAAAGTTGTATCCCGCTAGCGGTAACACTTCCATCACAGAACCTGGTACTGTCTCTATATGCCATTC
>JBFWYS010000045.1:0-12813 GCA_050186175.1 Pseudobdellovibrionaceae bacterium | reverse complement strand
GGTGCAACAGTCGCACACCATCGCTTGAAAGCATCCCACTTCAAACGGACACCTATTCGCCAAAGAAAATTAGTTCTCACGAAGTATTTTGCTCATGGAGAGCGTCAACTCTCCATGAGACTTATTGCTCAACCGCCATAAAATTTTAGCTATTCATCATCCGACTTGTGCGACATGAGTTGTGGCACTTCCGAACCAAAAGTGGCGGAATTTTGCTTCATGAATTCAGGAAACTCAGCGCTCATTAGAAACCCCGTGAAAGCGTCCCTTGAAATTTCTCCATGGGTCTCAATATATTTTTGTCTCAAGATTTCCTTCCTATCTTCATTGGTCAATGATTCTGCCTGTAACACTTTGATGTGCGCTTCAGTAACAAGGCCAAGTGCAAAGGCGAACAATTGACATGCCCGAACATTTCGACCGAATTGTTTATTATTGATCAATTTCAGTAATGCCTCTGCACTGTTTTTCGCGTCTGCACTTACCCTCAGGCTCGTCATTTTTGCTACACTTTTCTTTTTGGTTTTTGTTCTCTCTATTTTCATTTTCTACTCCGTTTAAATTTATTATCTTCGTTTAAAGCGGTTTATTTCCCGAGCTGCGACGGCAAGAAGACGACGCTAGGAAAACGCGCTTACACTTTTTAAGATCTGCCCTTTATTACTCTATGAATCTGGAAAAACTCGAAACACTCCGTCGACGGACGAAGTCTCTGAAAACCCTTACAGACAAGGATTTCAGAGACTTTCAAGCACTGAAGCAGCAAACTGGTGTTTGCCCACTCCTTGCCCAGTGATTGCCCACAAACAGGGTTATTTCGGGTTATATGAAGTTATTTTTGGAAAGACGAACGCGGCTAAGTCATTGAATCCATTTGTTTTTGATTTTCGATACTTAGATGAGAAACTGACTATTTAATCAAAGGAGTTTGGAGGTGGCAGAGGGACTCGCACCCCCGTAGACGGTTTTGCAGACCGCTCCCTAACTCCTCGGGCATGCCACCATTTCGAGAAATCGAACGACCAAAATAACCCGATCACCAGGAATGCGTCAATCAGGGGAATCCTGTTTTCAACTTTTCAAATGGGAAAAACGTGTACTCCAATGCCTCTAACAAATGCTTTCTTTGAATCTCCAGACTCTTATCTAAATCTGCTATGGCTCGCGCGACCCGGAGCGTTGACTTTCGTCTTCGCTGAGAAGCCATTGTTGATGGCAGCAGTATGAGCAAATTTTGAGCACTGAGATCACGCTTTGGATTTTCTGAAATCCAGATTCGGCACCTCTCTACACCCTCAAGGATGCTCTCGCCAGAAATCCGAGGCTCAAGAGGTGCCGATTTCATAAAAGCTAACATTTCAAATCTGTCTACAACAGGGCCCGACAGCCGAGACAATGTACTTTGGCATTTACGAATCGAATATCGACAGCGAACTATTTTTTCTGGAGTCCAATCTCCGCAAGGACATAAATTAGTAGTCGCTACAATCTGCGATCGAAATGGGAACTCACGATATTTTCCACTTCTCGAAATCCTAATTTTTTGTTCCTCCATTGGTTCACGCAAAGCCTCCTGGAAAGCAGGGGCAAATTCTAAGAATTCGTCCATTAACAAAACTCCTCCATTTGATTTTGCAACCTCCCCCATCCAAGGATGACTTCCTCCCCCTAACAACGATGCCGTTGGAGTTGTGTGATGAGGTCGTACCAAGGGTCTCCATTTTTGTTCGTTCCATGCCGGCCGTGCGCCCGGTCCCGATCTTCGAATATCTTCCCATGTGAACTCTGTTGAGAGAGTGTGAAGAAACTGTCCGATCGTTGTTTTGCCAGAACCTGAGGGGCCCGCAAGCATGACATGAAAGCCACCGACTGCGGCAATTTCCAAAAAACGCCCTTGATACTTAGGAAATTGAAAGTCCAAACCAAATTGAGGCCTCTGATACGGCCAATGAGTTTCTCCTAGAATCGGTTTCGGTTGCTCAAGATCACGGAGTGTTTCGATACTCAGAAGATTCATTCCGTAAATAGGAAACTTTGTCTTTCCCGTAGTTACAACCAGAGATCCATCTCCAGAAAAATCTTCGAGATCCTCTGGCTGCCCGACATCTCCGTACAGAGAAAGCTCACCGTAAAAAATAGAATTCTCCGAAGAAAACTCCATTTGCCCCGTCTCCCGTAAAACTCCAGCCGCGATTGCAAGCTCAAGACCCTTTGATGTTTTTCTAAAATGCGAGGGTCGCAGATTTACCAAAATTCCCCGCGCTTGAGGGAACTCAAATCCTTGGGCGCGAAGGGCGCTTTTGATTCGCGCGGCACTTTCCTTTAGGTGTTGATCCGGAAGTCCCAAAACTTGGATTGAAGGTAAACCGGGCGTCAGTGAAACTTCAACTTCAACTGTTTTTAACTGATCTTCTATTCTACAAAGTGAAAATAATTTCGTCATGTAAATGAGAACTGCAAAAATAAAATCAGAGAGTAAAAAAAAGGACTTAAGATTCGCGCCGACTCAAGTCCGCGAATGGGACTTAAATTTCAGAATCTTTGAGTTTTGTTTCAGAAAGCGGGTGATGCTCATCAATAGCTTTTGTTAAAGTTTGAGCCGTCACGTTTGTATAGATTTGTGTCGTTTGAATGGAGGAATGCCCGAGCAACATTTGAATCGAACGAAGATCGGCTCCAGACTCCAAGAGAGCTGTTGCGCAGCCGTGTCGAAATTGATGCGGGTGTACAGGTTTTTCAAAGCCCGCCTTCGCCGACCATGCGGCAAGCCATCGCCATATATCGACACGTGACGGACGATGCCCTCTGTCATTTATTAAAATAGCAGTCGTTTTGTCACGAACCAGATGAGGACGCACATCCCGAAGATACACCATAAGGGCGTCAAAGAGAGTGTCGGTTAATGGAACCAAACGCTCCTTATTCCCTTTTCCTGTGACTTTTACCCAACGCTCGGCCTCATGAAAATCACCAAGATCCAAAGCAATCATTTCACTCACTCGACAACCCAATCCGTAAAGCAATAAAAGTGTCACACGATTGCGAGCCGTTCGTAATGAATCCGGAGTTTCGCAGGCAGAAAAGAGCCGATTAAACTCTTCAGGAGAAAGGGGTTTCGGAAGCCCAGCTTTAACTCGCGGGGGACGTAATTCCCGCAGCTCTGGCGCTTCTCCGCCCCTACTCTCCACAAATTTTAAGTAAGTGCGAACACTAGAAACAACTCGCGCTTGCGATCGAGTTGAAAGTTGTTTTTGTTTCATGAATTCGTAAAAAGCAGAAATTCGGCCGTGAGTTTTTTTAAATTCGTCGTAGAGTTCGAGATCTCTTTTGTAAGCCATCACAGTATTCAGAGATCGTCCTCTGACATTTTGTAACTCATCAAAAAATTCAACCCACAATGGAAGATTCATTTTTCCTCTCGAGGCGGCGGATGCTTAGTCCTCGCCCTAATGAACCGATTGTGGGTCGACTTTATTTATTTATCAAGATTTTTTATCTTAACGTGTCTGTAAAAAAATTCACAGAGACAGATGGCCGTCTTCAACTAGTAAAGTAATAATGCCCGGTTACAAGGCTGCCCGTATACAGTCTCGAGAATCAAAGCTCCACTTCCATAACCATTCGCAGCTGCCAAAATATTATTTGTTGTACGACTTGCTGGGCCGCCCGCAACAGAAACCAACCAAACGTTATCAAGTCGCAATGTAATTCTTCGACCGTCAGTTTGGCTGAGACCTTCTAAAATTAATCCGTTAATAGAGCGCTGCTCAAAAGTTCCTACAGTCACAGGACGAATTGTAAATTGGCCTGGCATAATTCCGCACGAATTACCCATTCCACTTCCAAACATTGTTAAGATTCCAGTTGCTGATATGGGAACGGCTCCATAAAGTCCATACCAACGCAATGGTTCAGGGTCTGTCGACTGAAATCCCGCAGGAGGTGCGACTTTTGGATCTCCAAAAAGATCCAGCTCAAGTCTCAAAGATCCATTTGTACCACCGGCTTTTGCTAACAAGGCTCCTGATGCGAAACAAGTCGAGCAGGAAACAGTCAGTGGGTTCACCGGAGTTACCGCAGCAGCTTTTTTCTTTTTTCCGCAAGCAACCATCGAAACACTTAGTGTTAAGATTGCGAGCCAAACAAAAGTAAAATTTTTCATAACAGCCTCTTCTCGACTCTCCTTAGGAGTCGTTCCTAATTGGTATAAGTTTCGTTAAAAGCCTTCACTCTATCCAAACCATGAAAGGTTCCAAGTTTTAGATAACCCATTCCCGGATCCAAAGTGGAAATCGGGCTCATGCCAGAAATTTGATCCTTACATTGAAAAGGTCCGAGCTTAATGAACCAGCACGGAATGTAATAAGACTCTGGGGCTCTCACCGTGGTAAAGTTTTTGTACCAAAGAGTTCCAGTCAATTCTGTCATTCCACCGCCATCACCTAAATCCAAACCATCTTCGATCATAAATACAAGAGCCCCATGCGGATCTTCAAAAATTCCATGGAAAACTGGTTTTCCATGGTTCGTAACCCATTGATTCCATTTCTCAGGTGGAGTTCCGATGTCAGAATTATACTCCTGACCGCAGTCATTACATGGAAAGTCTCCACTCTTGTTCACAGATTGAAAGTACCGGATTGCATATTGTCCGCTGTCTTTCCACTGCACTTGAATATTTCCGCCATTTCCGTTTCCGGTATACATTAAATTCACCCAAAGTTTAAAATCACGGGGATCATTAACTGGAGCCACCGCACGAAAGCGATCCAACTGATTGTAAATAGGAGTCCAATCAACGACATCTCCATTTTTAGGAGCCACGGCTCCGTCGCCATCAATACTTGATGGAACATCGGGTCCCGCAACAGGAGCATAAGGCGTTGCCGCCGCCGTTGAGCTTGACGATGATTTTTTCTTGTCGCAGCCAACGAGTCCAAGACCCAACATGGCTACTAAAATCAAAATCATTTTCCTGTTCATAAAATTCGCCTCCACACTTTGCTTCACTAAAGAAGCAATGCAGAGGCCGTGCCTAGCTCCAAAACACGGCTAAGTAGCGAAGGTCACTCGAATCTTAATCGAAACCGCACAAAATATTTATCTTGGGTGTGCTGTCGAACTCAAAGGTGACTAACAATTGTCGTCTCAAAATGAGTTTGCTTTTTGTTTTCAGTGAGTTAGCTAGGACGATAGAAATCAATTTCTCTGTCTACTATTTCGACAGTGGCTCCCAAGAGTTTGATTTGCCTAATTTTTTTTAGAGTTACACTCTAAAGTTTATTTTGTTTGTGCCGATGAATGTCCTAGACCAAGGTGGCCCTTACGAGCAGAAGGAAAACAAAATGAGAGTTTCAATTATTAACGTCATTGCCTTCGGACTGATAGCACTTTTTGCATTTAGAGTGATCGCAGCTTTGTAAATCGCTGCGCAGAAGAATGTGTCTCATTTTGAGATACTCTTGAAGTCGGATAATAAAACTGTAGGATCTCCCTATATTTCTTGCCTTGCGAAGCCTGAACCTTAGAACCCCACTGACACAATCCCACTCCATGCCCTAAGCCAGAACCTTTGAACTCGTATCCGTCGTCTGTCGACCGAGCTGAGAACTTTGCGCTCTTGAGCTTATCATATCCCAAAACTTGTCTAAGCTCATCGGCCCGAATTTGTTTTTTAAATCCATCTTGTGAACGGAGATCCACAAAGTAAAGTCGTGAATTTTTAGAAGACGACGAGGCAAGACTTGCGAGCCTTGGAAAATTAAATTGCTGAGAAATTCGTTTTTCCAATTCGGCTCTCGAAACAAAATAGGTCCAATTCGAATCTTTTCCGGCCACACAGTACGGATCTTTTACATGACCGAGAAGTTTATCCCCTCCCCACACATCTTTCGGATTTTCTGTTTGTCCACCACAGTGAGAATGATAAAACGCCTTTATGTTTCTATTTTTCGCGTCCTTTAGAACTAATTTTTCGGTCTGAGTGACAGCCAGAATTACATTCTTGTACTCCGACCGAGGCATTCTCGATTTCGAAATATAACTAAACACCTGATCATCCACTGTAGACTCAAGGTGAAAAGAACTTTTTCTCCTCTCTTCCATAACCGCCAAAGTGTAGGAGCGTACCGCTACGGCCTGAGCCTTCATCGCCTCGAGGGGCCAGCTCAAAGGGATCTCCTTTGCAAGCACTCCGACAATATAGGTCTCTAAAGGAACCACGCCGATAACATCCAGCAGTTTTGCACTCTTACTCTGAATCGACTCTTTAATGGAATGCTCTTGTACAATCAAAAAACCTGGAACCTTTTTATTTTCGATTTTGAGCTCGTCTCCCCTAATGATGATCAAACTCTTTTCATTCACCGAAAAAGACTGCACCAGTTCAAGGCCATTAAAGGCGTTAACTGAGAACGCACCTTTTCGATCTTTTGTTAGATCGACACGAGTGATCTCCGGATTTTTAACTCGAGGGTTTGTTCGTAAACCTGACACTCGAAGTCCCATTCCTTCGACCGAAATCCGCTTCATTGCCTTTTCGAGACGCACTTTCACTTCGGATTGAACCTTAATTTCAAAAGTAGACGGGAGCGAAGCTTTCGTTCCCGTAAACAATTCGGCTTTCGCCGAACCAAGACCAAAGATGAGGCAAAAAGTGGAGAGGAATTTCACAGTGACCTAATTTGAATGCAAAATTAACCGACATGGTACTAGGCGCAGGGCCTGATTCTGGGGTATTCTGATGGGGATGTTTAACTCGCGCCAAAAAATTCTTCTCGGCCTTCTTGCCTTCATTCAATTCAGTCATATCGTTGATTTCATGATCCTCATGCCACTCGGACAGGATCTGATGAACATTTTTGATATTCAGCCCTCGCAATTTGGCCTCTTAGTTTCGGGTTACAACTTTTCTGCGGGTTTGATGGGGCTCGTCGCCGCACTTTTCCTTGATCGTTTCGATCGAAAAAGTTCGTTGCTCTTTTTTTACTGTGGATTTAGTTTCGGGACCCTCGCTTGCGCTTTTGCATCGAGATACGAATTTTTACTGATAGCACGAATTGTCACAGGAGCCTTTGGAGGAGTTTTAGGAGCGCAGGTTTTAAGTATTGTTGGTGATCAGATTGAACCCGAAAAAAGAGGAACTGCTACGGGTGTGGTTATGGGAGCTTTTAGTTTAGCTTCTATTTTCGGAGTTCCATTTTCACTCTATCTTGCAAACACCTTTGATTGGCATGCCCCATTTATGTTTTTAGGAATTTTATCTTCCTCTTTAATAGTCGTAATTCTTTTTGGAATTCCTGAGATGAAAAATCATGTTGCGCTTGCAAAGCTCAAATCTCCGCTCACACAACTTGTTTCAACTCTGAAAAACGGAACTTACCAAAAAGCTCTCCTATTTATGCTTTTTATCGTCCTAGGACAATTTACAATTATTCCCTTTTTAAGTCCTTCGTTTGTGGCTAACGCCGGCCTAGCACAAACGAAACTTCCTTTGATTTATCTCGTCGGAGGACTGTGCTCAATGATCCTCTCTCCACTCGTCGGAAGATTGAGCGATCTCTATGGCTCCTCAAAAATTTTTATTTCTTTTGGTTTGTTTTCTATCATTCCGATTCTTTTAGTTACGAACCTAGGTCCGACTCCGATTCCAATGATTGTTCTCATTAGTGCCACGTTTTTTATCGGTGTCACAGGGAGAATGGTTCCTGCGATGTCAGAAATGAACAAAGTCGCAAATCCCGAATCTCGAGGGAGTTTTATGAGCTTGATCTCCGCGACCCAACAATTCGGCGGAGCTCTTGGAGCTTACATTGCGGGAACAATTGTTAAGCGTGGAAATGAAGGACAACTGGTTCATTACGATCAAGTAGGATACCTTGCAGCCGCTTTAAGCTTGGTCGCTTTCTTCTTATTTATGCGAATCGTCAAACAAAATCAAATGCCTGAAGACAACCCGTAAAGACTACTGATTCATTTCGCGCATGACGACCTGAAGATCACTCCATGCTCTTTTCTTTAAAGATGGTTCGGCTTCGAGCTCCGCTGGAGAGTAGGTCCAAAGAAATTTTCCATTTTCTCTCTGCATCCACTGACCGCTTTCGGCTTCTTCGAAGCCTAACGAAAAAAAGTTTTCTTTTCCGAAAACCACATTCAGCGAGTAAAACCGCCCATCAAAAAAAGGCGGCCTAATTTCATAAAGCGAAGGATCGAGCTTCATGGCGGCAATCATTTTTTTAAAAATCTCTAACTGCGACTCCTCTTCCGAAACTAAAAAACCAAGAGACAGAAAAGTGAGCACTCCTGAGCTTTCCGTTGGGCTTCCCTTTAATTGAATCTGGTTAATCCCAAGGACATTTTGTAAATATCGAAATGTAGAAACGATCTCTTGATTCATGCGCTCCGGACTTTACAAAAGTCAGTGTCGATTCTGCATCTAAAATCGACTCTTGCGCAGAGCAAAACTGCTCTCTTTTCGTCCGGTTTTTTCAACTTTGTCTCAATCTGGCTCAAGAGATCAGCTGGTTGTGCCGAGAAAAAGCCAGCTGAATATAAGCAGCTTGTCTAGGAAGGACAGGAGCAAGAATCCAGGAGGGATTATGGAAATCGCCCACGTTCAAATCAGAATCTTTGACGAAAAAGAAATTCAAAGAAGAACCGCCATCATTCAGGAGCACAATAATTGTCCTCTATGTGGCGCTGAAATGAAGTTCTCTCACGACATCAATTCGTTCTTCTCAAAAGTGGTAGAAGACGCAGAGTGCTTAAGCTGCTCTATAAAAATAAAGACTTCAGAACACGCGCTCCACTAAACATTATGTTCACGCTTTAAAGGCCTGAATTGCTCTTTGGGTAGCTAGGCCGAGGTCCTGTTTTGCCTCCAAAACAGACTCATCTTCAAGATTTTCATTTAAAAAATGCGATAATTAAACCTTATCTTCAACTGGACTTCATCTTTCCTCGACGTATGTCGAAAAGGAATTATGACTCGGTCTCTATTTTTAACATTTTTGTTATTTGTAGTCGCTGCCTGCTCAGGTTCCAATCCTCCTTCGCCTAAAAAAACAGGGGATGTAAAACTCGAACAACCTCCAACTCCGGAACTTCCCGAAACACCAGAAACTCCGGAAGAACCAGAAACGCCAGAAACTCCGGAACTTCCCGAAACACCCCAGACTCCCGAAACTCCTCCCGAGGGAGACGTCGAAGCCCTTCCCCCTATTTGCTCGAAACTTTCCTTTTCCGAAGTTCGATGGCCCGAAAACCTGAGCTCTAACGAAAGAATCGCCTTTTCTCTGTCCTTGAATATTAGCGGCAGTTTTGAGGGGCCAAACGGCTGGAAAAATATCTCAAACAACTTTGACGGTATGGGTCTCTCGATGGGTTTGCTGAATCAAACATTAGGAACTGGATCCCTTCAACCTCTTCTTGTTGCAATGAAAAAACAGCATTATACGATCATGCAAAAGCAATTTGCTAATTCTCGGCTCCAGAGTCTTTTAGGAATGCTTTCGAAATGGGAGGATGCCACCTCTCGAAATAACTCCGTACAGTCTGAAGACACTGAGCTGCCCCTCTCGAGCCGCCTCGATAACGATTGGCAACCCGAGAACGAACTGAGGCCATTCAATTCAACCGCCTCACCAAACACCGCTAGCGTAGCCTGGGCCGTTGCTACTCTTTATACTGAGTCAGAATCCTTCAAAACAGATTGGAAAAGAGATCTTCAAAAGCTAATCAAGACATCGGACTATATTTCATTGCAGGTGAATGCCGCCCAAACACTTCATAAGCGCTCTAAAAAATACCAAGCGCGCTTAAAAATGAAGAGCTTAAGAAGCTATCTGCTGATGTTTGATTTCGTCGTTCAAAATGGTGGAATTACAGATGAAGAGTTTGCAGAGTGGGACAAAAAAATCGAAAGCTCGATGACCGAAAAAGACAAACTTAAAACACTGCTCAAAATTCGAATTCGCCGGGTCCGACCGGAATATGTGAATGACGTTCGCTCTCGCAAAAATTCAATTATTGAAGGTCAAGGACTTGTCCACGGAGAAAATCGCGATTACGAAAAAGAATATTGTTTTTCTGCGAATGCCCAAATTTAGCTACCTACTCTTCTTCATCAGAATCTTCGTTGAGCTGAACAAGGATTCTCTCCACTAAAACTCGGTTAAATCCTTGAAGCTTTGCCAACTCCTCAACGTCTGCATTGGCGACAGCATCGACAGACGGATACTTTGTGAGAAGGAGTTTTTTACGTTTCTCGCCGATACCGACTATCATGTCGAGCTGACTCTCCAGAGACGAATTCTCCCTAAGCTTTCGGTGGTAAGTAATGGCGAACCGATGGGCTTCATCACGAATTCCAGTCAAAATATGAAGACCCTCATTATTTTTTCTGAAAATCACGGGATTCGATCTCCCGGGCAGAAAAAATCTTTCTTCTGTAGTTTCGACTTCGCTCGATGTAAAATCGGAATCCGTTCGTGCCTTTGCAAGTCCCACCACAGGAATGTCTTTTCGGCCCAACTCTTCAAGGACACGCATCGCAACTGCAAGTTGACCTTTACCTCCATCAACGACAATCAAATGGGGATCATCGTACTCAACGTGCTTGAGCCTTCGAGTTAGAACTTCTTTCATTGAAGCAAAATCATTAGGTCCCTCAACCGTTTTAATCTTGTATCTACGGTATTGATCCCGAGCTGGAACTCCATCTTCGAAAACGACCTGAGAGGCCACACTTTCGGCTCCTTGGAAGTTAGAAATATCGAAACACTCTATTCTCTTGGGAAGTTTTTCTAGATGGAGTTTTCGCTGAATTTCCTCCAGGCCTTTGTTTTTCTCTTCTGACTTAGTGACATACTTTTCAAAATGGCTCTTCGCATTTTCGCTGGCCATATCGACCAGCTGTTTGTGCTTCCCCGTCGTTGCAAAACGGACCTTAACCTCATGTCCTCCTCGCTCTTTAAGAACAGCTTCGAGCAGAGGATCTAAATCATGGCCTAAATCAATCGGCAAAAGTACTTCGTCGGGAATAAAATTGTCGTCGTAGTACTGATTCAAAAATGAAACTATAAAATCTCGTGGGTCATCAGACTCCGCGACCATATCCACTTGCGGAAGAAAATGCGAGCGTGAGCCCAACACTCGGCCGTGACGAATATGAACCATTTCAACAAGAACTCCTCTTTCATCTCCATGAAAACTAAGTGCATCTTGATCGATTTCGGACGTGTCATTAACAACGGCTTGTTTCTCGAGTATTTTTTCGATCGAAAAAATACTGTCACGCAGTTTAGCTGCGACCTCAAACTTTTCCTCAGTTGCGGCGAGCTTCATACGCTCGGTCAATTTTTTAACCACTTTCTTATCTTGCCCCTTTAAAAACAGGCGTGCCCCCTCGATATCAGCCGCATAATCCTCTTTAGAAACAGAGGCCACGCAAGGAGCCGTACATCTTCCAATCTGATAAGTCATACAGGGTCTCTTGCGCGTTTTAAACATTCCGTCGGTGCAATCGCGAATTTTAAAAGTTCGATTTAAAAAACGAATGGTCCCAAAGACAGCCGCCCCTGAAGTAAAGGGACCAAAATACATGCTGCCATCTCTTTTTACTTTTCTCGACAAGTAGAGGCGAGGAAACTCATCAGCCAAGCTGAGTTTGATGTAAGGATAGGCTTTATCATCCTTAAGGCGAATATTATATTTAGGACGATGTTTTTTTATTAAAGAGGCTTCGAGCAAAAAAGCTTCGACTTCGGTTTTAGTAAGAATGTATTCAATTTCTGTGAGGTGACCGACCAAAATTTTAGTTTTAGAAGAAAGATCTCGTGACTCACCTAAATAACTCTTCACACGCGCTCTAAGATTTTTGGCTTTCCCTACGTAAATGATTTTCTGAGCAACGTTTTTCATGATGTAAACGCCACTCTGAGTTGGAAAATCCTTAACTTTGAGTTTCAAATCCTCGCGTGCCATACTCTCCTTACGAGTCTAAATTCCCTTCCCTAATGTTTAACTCCAAAATTTGCAGTCTCTTAATTTCATCTCTTAATTTGGCTGCTTCTTCAAACTCCAATTGATCCGAAAGTTTTTTCATTTTCTTCTTCAACGAATCAACATCTTTTTGGATTTTCGAAGGCTCCGCCACATATTTTTCCTTCAGGCTAGCAACACTTTTATTTTCGGCAATGACCGGCTTATAACCGTCAAAAAGTTCGCCTAAGCCTTCCTTGATTTTCTTTTTAATACTTTGCGGGGTGATCCCATTCGCCTCGTTATGCTGAACCTGTAACAATCTTCTGCGTTCTGTTTCTTTCATGGCGCGATCCATTGAATCAGTAATCCTATCTCCATATAAAATCACGCGGCCATTCAAGTTTCGAGCCGCACGGCCGATTGTTTGAATGAGGGATCGCTCCGAGCGCAAGAATCCTTCCTTGTCTGCATCGGTAATTCCGACCAATGAGACTTCAGGAATATCTAAGCCTTCTCTCAAAAGATTAATTCCAACAAGAACATCAAAAACACCTAGCCTCAAATCACGAATAATTTCGGTACGCTCAAGCGTATGAATCTCGGAGTGCAGGTATTTAATCTTTACACTTAAAGACTCGAAATACTCCGTAAGATCCTCAGCACTCCTCTTCGTGAGGGTCGTAATCAGAACTCGTTCGTTCCTCTTAATCACTTCACGAATTTCTTTGAGCAAATCATCGACTTGATGTTTGACAGGACGCACTTCGATGACCGGATCGATCAATCCCGTTGGTCGAATAATCTGTTCAACAATCACGCCTTCGCTCAGAT
>JBFWYS010000044.1:0-12874 GCA_050186175.1 Pseudobdellovibrionaceae bacterium | reverse complement strand
CCTTCTATTGGGGTTGTGCATTCCGGTTTTGCTTTTTTTAATTCTTAACTTTTCCTTTTTTTATAAACCAGACAACCAACAAAACGGCCTATCCTGCTTAAAAATCAATTTACCCGAAGGAGACCCCCCTTCGCTTCATCCCCATTTATGCACAGACATTCGTGGACGCACATTAGGCAAAGCCCTTTTTGAAGGACTAACACGTCTAAATAAAAATGGTAAAGCTGAGCTAGCTGGAGCTGAAAAAGTAGAAATTTCCCCTTCATCTTCTCATTATACCTTCATTATCCGTCCGCACCAATGGTCGAATGGCGAGCCTGTAACAGCTTACCACTTTGCGCAAGCATGGAAAAAAGCCATCCAACCCGATAGTTTATGTGTTCGCGCAGATCTTTTTTACATCATTAAAAACGCTAAAAAAGCAAAACTTGGTCAAGTTCCGATAGAGGAGATCGGAGTTAAAGCTTTAGATGAAAGAACATTATTAGTTGAGCTAGAGCAGCCTAGCCCCTACTTCTTAGATTTAGTCTCCCACCCAATTTTTTCTCCCATGCCTAACAGCAATATTAAAGAACCCATTGTGTTCAATGGACCATTTAACATTGGGAAATGGAAAAGAGGATCTGTTCTGGAACTGGTAAAAAACCCTCATTATTGGGACGCCTCCCACGTTCAACTAGATAAAGTCAGCATTTTTATGGTTGCTGACACATACACGCAATTTTCCCTTTTTGAAAAAAACGAGCTTGATCTAGTCGGTGATCCTTTCGACTCCTTTCCTTTGGACATACTTGCATCCGCCATTAAAGACCCTCGTTTTGGCTCCAAAGAGATTTCCCGTGTCAATTGGATATACGTCAATGTAAATGCCATGCCGTTTCAATCAGCTAAAATTCGCAAAGCTTTTTCCTATGCAATCAATCGAACGGATCTAACTAAATATCTTTTATTCGCAGACTCGCCTTGCCAAACCATTCTTCCCAACACACTAACGCTGCTTGGAAAAGAAGAAGCAACCCATGATGCAGATATTGCACAAGCAAATTTGCTTCTAGAAGAAGGAATGGCGGAACTAGGCCTGACCCGCAAAACATTTCCTTCTATTACATTAAGTTATTGTACCTATGGGTACCAAAAAACAGTGTACGAAGCCATCCAGGAGATGTGGAAAAAAAATCTTGGAATTCACGTCCGTCTTGAAGGAAGCGAATGGAACGTTTTCTCTTCTCAGCTCAACCTCGGACAATTCCAACTAGGCTGCTGCATGCGAAGCGCAGTCTATGAAGATCCCTTTTATTTTTTAGAAATTTTCAAAGATAAAAGCTACTCGTACAACTGTTCCCGCTGGGAAAACCAAGAATACCAAAATCTGCTTGATCAAGCCATTATATCCTCAGATGCCAAGCAACGCAAACTGCACCTCAAGCAAGCAGAAAAGCTATTAATTGAAGCTATGCCGGTCATCCCCATCTATTCTGAGACGTGCAAATATATCCTTAATGATCAAATCTCTGGCTTTGAAATTAACGGCTCCGGATACTCAGATTTTAAAACAATTTCCTTCAAAAATACCGAAAAGAAAAGCTAAGCCTTGAGAGGCAGTTGCAAAACTCATTTGCCGAGAAAAATCACGCTTTTAAGGCGATTTTCATCCATTGCCTCTCAACTTTGTACTTTAGGATATTTATTCACGAAGGAGTTGCTTAAAACGGAAAGAGGTTAAAAAAATAACCGTTCGCGTTTTAAATAATCTACAAATTCAGCCATAAGCTGAACGGTCGAGGATAAATAGACGAAACAGATAAGCCGAAAAAATACAATGTCGAGCTAAGGCTATTAACGGATTTCATTATGCTGAAATAAGCTGAAGGATCGTTCAAAAAAAGAGGAAACCACTTGGAACATTTTCACAGAAAGCTTAGGTTCTAATTAAATGCCCTCTTCGTCCTCCCATTCCAATTTAAAGGCCGATCCTGTATAAGAGGACATATGCGTTGTACCTGCTATTGCACTGCCGCTTCCTATGACATTCCCCGTTTGTTCCAGTATTTGCAAAGACTGGGGACGACTCAGCTATTCCGCGATGTGATCCACATCCAGATCAAAGAAGACAAGCACATTAAAGGGGATATTTTCTATTTCTCCTATGGCTCTGTCGTCTGCTGGGGTTTTGCGGAAGAAGATGAAAAAGAGATTGTAGGCACCCTCAAGGACTTTGAAAAGGAGCCTCTTTCAAAGAGCGAACTGGACGAGTTCACATACATCTACGGCGATGGGATGAAAATCGAGGAAGATGAGATTGTTCTTCAGAATAAGAGCACTTTGACCAAGCTAGCCATTTCCCACGGTCTTGCCCAATCCGTTAAGCTGACTACATTTGAAGAGATCATCCAGAAAACGATCGATCACACCAAGCAGCTTCCCATCTACCTGGCCAAACGGGGTAAAATCCCCTTATCCCGCAAAGAGATCTCCCGCAAAATGGGAGAAATTTTCATCGAGCGCAATTTCATCAACCTACATAGCGACATCCTCGACACCCCAGAATTTTTCTGGGACTATCCCGAGCTTGAATCTTTCTACCGCCGCACAGCTCACTATCTCGACGTTACAAAACGCGGTGAAACCCTCAATAAGCGGCTCAACGTCGTGCACGAACTCTTTGAGATCCTTTCCAGCGAGCTGAACCATCAGCACTCCTCTCGCCTTGAGATCACAATCGTTCTTCTAATTTTGATCGAAGTCACACTCGCAATGCTCCGAGACCTGTTCCATCTCATTTAAGAATAGTGAATACCCGATTATCTTACGAGGCGCTTGAGCACATCTCCAATAAAACAAGCGATTCCAGTTAAAGCAGCAGCTCCAGCAAAGCCGCCAGCCAAAATAGTGCCCACTGTTAATCTTTCATCGGAGGAAAAGTTTTGATAGGTCTTCTGCAGATTATTAGCAGCTTTTCCAAACTTATCCACCACATCAACAGGGTGTTTGCTCGAGTTAGCTTGATGCCGCATCCAATCTGCTTTTGAAGCAAGAGAAGTATCAATTAATTGGGCTTTTTCACAGGCTTCAGACGGAATGCCATCTATTCCATGAAAACGAGTGCTTGCATGTTGAACTTGGCCCGACGAACATCGTCCTCTTGTCCCCGAGATCACTTCTTGATTCAGATTTGCTGACTCTAAAATCCCCGGTTGGATAGGCGCACAGGCTTGCAAATAATTTCCGACTCTAGACATATTCCTTCCTCCTATTTGCACTATTCTTGCAGCAGCCTCTACAAACAAGGCTTACACCGCTAATTATTTCTCAGCAATTAGTTCTAAGCGGCTAAACTTCTTAGCCACATCGATATCTTGAAAATAAATGTCTCCAATCGGCGAAAGGGTGATATCGTTTAAATACGGTTGTACCATGTAACATAAATCGTAATGAAAAATTGGGGCCACCGGCATATCATTAACGAAAATCTCTTCCGCCTTTTCCAAAGTAGCTATTCGAACATCTCCAGATTCCAATCCAGACTGGTCAAGAAGCTTTATAAACTCAGGATTTTCCCAATGAGAATAATTTTTGGCATTCTCTTTGTATTTAAACCGCTCAAAGATATTCATCGGATCGTTATATTGAGCCCACCACATCGTTTGACCAATCAAATAATCCCGTTTGGTCAACTTGTCCATCAACACTTTGAACTCAACCCCCTCTAACTTGACCTTTATCCCCAATGCTTTAAAGATCTGTTGTTGAATTGCTTGAGCAATTTTGCCATTCACATCTGAAATGGCATAATAGTAAGTCATTTCTTTGAGATCTTCTCTAGAAACACCCAACTCTTTTAAGCCGCGATCAAGTAATTTCCGAGCTGTTTCAACATCATGGTCCTTAAAAAATTGGCGAACACGGTTCGATTTAAGAATGGGGGGTATCGCATTTGTAGCAACCAGCTCATTTAGCTGCGTGATATTCTTAACAATCTCTTCTCGATTAATCGCCAATGCAAAAGCTTTACGGATATCAGGATTAGTGAAGGGAAACTTTATCGTATTAAAAGCTAAAATCGTTGATCCAGCTGTAGCTTTTTTCTTAACCATGCCCTTTTGGATCAAAGATGGCAAAGCGTCAATAGGAAGCGGCGAAAGAGGAGAGCCAATAATGTCTATCTCACCATTATGAAACATCTGTAAAGCAGTCGACTCGTTGTCAATAATGCTAAAGTGAAACGAATCTGGCTGAACCTTCTCTTTTTCCCAATACTGAAGATTGCGCTGCGCAACGATTTCATTATTATGCTTCCATCCAGTCAGGTGATATGGGCCATTGCAGACAAATCGCTCTCCCGCCTCATAAGCCCAATCAGGATTCGACTCATCAATTGTTTTGTTTACAGGAAAAAACACACAAAATGCGATCACATCAAGAAAGTAAGGAGTTGCTTGATGAAGCGTTACAACCAATGTCTTTGCGTCAGTCGCCGCGATCCCAACCTCGCTGAGAGGAACCTGCCCCTTCTTTGCAGCCTCAGCATTTTTAACAGGATAGAGAAGATGGGCATTCACAGCAGGAAACTGCGGATCCAGAATATCTTTCCAAGACTTTTCAAAATCGTAAGCTGTAACAGCATCCCCATTCGACCACTTCGTATCGCGCATATGAAAGGTATATTGCTTGCCATCCGGAGAGATATCGACCGATTCAGCTTGAGCAAAAGAAATCGACCCATCTTCATTCAGCCGAGTTAATCCCTCAAACAGCAAAAAATGCATATGAGAGGAAATCGGGTCCCCTCCCTTCCGAGGGTCCATCGTTGCTGGTTCAGAACATAAGTTCATTCGTATTTGCTTACTTTCTTTGGTAATATTCTCGCTTGCTCTTTGAGAGTTATTCTGGCAGGAGACGCTCAGTAATAAAATGACGACAGCAGCTATCCGTTTGAATGAACCTTTCATACAGTTTCCTTGGGAAATTGAATTTATCCATAAACCATATGAGACCTTAAACTTATTTGTAAACGATTTGCTGCACATTCAATGATCAATGAAACATATTTTCCAAAATCGTCTGCCTAATAGTCCGGTTTTATAGGGAACACGTCAGTCTAGCATTTTTGCACCAAGACTTTTTAGTATTTTGAGATGTTTCTAATTATACAGTTGAGTCCAACGATTCATCATATATTTTTTTGCTTTGACAATTATTTATATAACCTTCAGACAAATAATACTATCTATCATTAAATAAAAGCCCACTTGATTGAGGATAATCTTAATTCTTTAATCTGGCAAAATTTGTACTTCTATTTACTTTATTTACTATTTTTTTACAAGAAGATCATAAGTCATCGTTTGTTTTTCTATTACAATGCAGGATAAGAGAAAAAACTCAGAGGATTGTTTCCACCTACTGAGCAAAAATTAAGAAGAGAATATCGTTCAAAGAACATCTGGAGGAAAGCTAGAAAGTTGCTGAGCTATCCAGACTAATTTATTGTTGAATTGCGTTTTTTATTAACACTATTTATGATCTTGATAAACTTAAAATGTAGTCAGGAGAAAAATCATGGCCGTCTCTAACGTAAACCATTTTTCAACAAATAGTGTTGCTGATACCCTGTCAATTCCAGAGCATTTTGGAAAATATTGCACATCTTTTTTTACAGAATCAGCAAATAAAGTTAACTTGTTTTTTGAGTCATTTTTTTCTTCTGTAAACGTTGTAATTAATAGAATAAAAAGCGATCCTGTGGGATATACAAAAATGTTTTTTGCTATGGCAGCCATTCAAACAATTTTTGCGCTTACAATTCTTCATCTATTTGGCAATAGATGACATACTTTCCGAAACCATCAACTGATTCACTTAGAACGAATTAACTTCCAAAACAAAAATTAACAAAATCATTAACCAGCAACGCGCCATTAAAAATATATTACTTCAACGATTTACTAAACTAGCTATTTGATGAGCAATTCCAAAAGCTGCACCCACCACTAAAGTTGCACCGCCTAAAATTGTTAATACTGTACATCGTTCTGTTTCATCGCACTGTTGAATCTCTTTTTGTAATCTAACAGAAGCTTTTCCAAATCTACTAACCATATCAACCGGATGTCGATGACTATTTGCTGCTTCCCTAACTAAACTGTGATCTGAAGGTATAGTAGTAATTCCTTTTGATCGAAAATATTGATAAATAACCTGTGCTTTTTCAATAGAAGTAGACGTTAATCCATTACTATCATTAAAGCGATTTGTTCCGAATTTAGGAATGTTTGGACTACCGCTAGACTGCCACATCGTATAGTAAATACCTTCCTTTACGTCATGATGGACCATTGCAAATGAAGACTTTCCTCCTGCAACATCGCCCTCTCTAAATTGTTCTGCAGCTTGTCGTAAAATGGGAATATTATGCCCAATAAGATCTAATGACATATTAATCTCCTTTTTTATCACCAAAATGATTATAACAATATTCAAATATTAACACCAACAAAACCTAATATCTTTATTATTATTTTAATATAAAACAAACAGATCTTATTAATTATCATTATTTTATAGATTTCATAGCATAAAGAACTTGATGTAAATTTTACTTTTATCTAGCGTATAGGATGCTTTTTAAGTCCATTGGAGTTCGTACAACATAAACCTCGCCAACGACAAATAAATAATTTATTTACTACCCTCCAAGCTAGCAAAGCTCAACAACAAATCAGATGGACGTCCTATATTTAACTCTAGAGTATTGAATCAAATGGCTTTGGAACGACTTCTTTTTTACTTACGAGACTCTGAGCTTATATATCTTATCCACTCCTATTTGAATGATAAATGGCATGCAAGCCAACCTACGGTTTCTATATGTTTTTGATTGGGAAAAAGTATAAATTTGGCCTTTTAGAGTTCCGCGACATTGTTTTTAATAGTCTAAAAACGGTGAGCGTTTGTCCAGAGGCTTTAGAAGATCTACGAAAAACAAGGGACTTCATTGACTTTCTTTTGGCCAATGACATTGAAGTGTATGGGGTTACTACAGGACTTGCAGACTTGAGAAATCAAAAAGTCAATTCTAGGGAAGCCGCTCGATTCTCTTCAAATTTAATAGAGAGCCATGATGCCGGTATCGGGGCACCGATTCCTCAAGAGGTAACCTTGGGAGCCATGATAGCCAGAGCTTCTTCCTTGGCAAAAGGTTACTCTGGATTTCAGGGAAAAAGTCTTCAAACTCTTGTTCAAATGATAAACCATAGGATTATTCCTCAAATCCCCAAAACTGGATCATTAGGCGCAAGCGGAGATCTCGCTTTTCTTGCTCGTATGGCAAGAGCAATGCGAGGCGATGATGTCGCAGTTTGGTATAAAAATGAGACAATGAGTGCAGGCAAAGCCTTAGAAATCGCAAGTATCGAATCATTCGATCCATTGGCTAAAGAAGGGCTTGCTGTTACTAATGGGACCTCTTTTATTATTTCCATGCTGTCAATAGCCTATTTGCGAGAATTGAATGAGCTCGAGAACATTCTTGCTTTGCAAGGGCTTTTTCTCAATGCAATCAGATCAACAGGAGCTGCGTTCAATAAGAGCATTCATTTGATTAGGAACCATCCTGGACAAGTATTGGTAGCTGACATCCTATCAAAACATTTCGAATTTTCAGACTTTTCCGATTCTGCCAAAGTCCAAGATGACTACTGCATCCGGTGCATTCCACAAATATTCGGCCCTAAAATAGAAATCATCCTTGAACAGTTTAAAAAAATTGAAACCGAACTTAATGCGGTAACGGATAACCCTCTATTTTTTAAAGGCGATGAAATCTCATCCGATGTTGATCCAAGTAGGATATGGTCTGTTAATAATGAGTTATGGACTGTTTTATCCGGTGGTAATTTTCACGGAGAATGCTTAACAACTATTGCAGATACCATCTGTGCTTCGAATGCTAAAATAGCATATACCCTCGAAAGGCAAATTTCATATATGCTCAATCCATACCGTAACAGGAACCAATTGCCGATTTATTTGATCCCTAATGCCGCAAAGCTAGGGCTTCAATCGGGCTACATGATCGCTCAATATACCGCTAATGCCCTTGTGCAAAGGATTGCCCAGCTCGGTGTGCCTACCACGATTTTTAATATTACAAGTGGAAATGAAGCAGAAGATGTTGTCAGCTACGGGGCAACGGCTGCAGAGCGTCTATTGGAGCAGTTGCAATACCTTCGTGAATTGAATGCGATTTATTTAACCGTTGCGGTCCAAGCCTATTCGATAACACGGAAGGAACACTTATTCCCTGGAAAAGCAATTTCTCCTAAGCTATTAGCCGAGCAGATTTTTGAAAAAATCCAAGATATCACAGAAGAAGAGTATCCGACTTCCAAGGAAGAGAATTTTGAAAGGCGGTATACCCAGGCCCTGAAAATTCTCGATACCGGTCTTTTGCAGTCAATTCTGGGAAATCCTCTTTATTCTCGAATCACATCGAAGGAGTGTTCCTTTGGATACAGATGATCAATTGAAGAACAATCCGCTTCTAAAAGATTTGAATGACTCAAAAGAGAATGTCTCAAATTATTCAAAGTTCGGAATAGAAGGGACTAGCTTTTTAGCATTTAGAGACGTTCCCGATTTAATTCGTAAATACGTTCAAGGCATAAAAACCCTCGATTATGGCTGTGGAGCAGGTCGTTCAACTCGATTTCTAAAATCACAAGGATTGGATGTTATTGGAGTCGATATTAGTGAAAAATTCCTAGATGCCTGTAAAAAGGAAGCAGGGATCCATTATTGTAAAATTGAAAATGGCAAGCTGCCATTTATAGACAACTCATATGACTTTGTATTTTCCAGCCTAGTATTTCTAGCAATTCCGTCTAAACAGGATATTAAAACTGCATTACGAGAAATACATAGGATTCTTAAAGATACAGGTATTTTGATAATCGTTACCGGCTCCGAAAAGCTGCATTCTCCAGAAATGAAATGGTTGTCCTATAAAACGGATTTTCCAGAAAATCAAAACCTTTCAAGTGGGCAAGTGCTCAAATTTCATATCAGAAGCGCAAATGTCACATTTTATGACTATTTCTGGTCAAACAACGATTATTTAGACGTGTTTTATAAAAGTAATTTTCAGGTTTTGAAGACGCTTTTCCCCCTAGGAAGACCCGAAGATTCTCAACCTTGGCTTTCAGAAGAAAAAAATGCGCCGTTTGCCATATATGTTCTACAAAAGAAAAATTAAAAACATTCCCTCCTAATTTACAGCTTCGTTTCCTTTGCCTTGGAGGCTACAATCAATAGTTCGTCCATTTGATAATGGACTGCCCCTTTATTGCTACAAGGAATAATGTCAACGTAAGCTTCAACAACTTCATCAACATATTCAGTTTTTTTATCTTCCGGTATCGTTCCGAAAGGGATCCAGCCTGTTATAAAATCAGCAAAACTCTGTTTGTCAGGATAGTCCATCGAGGCATCGATCAATTCCAGGCTTTCCGGAATCATCTTAGCCTTTTCAATCAACCAAGCCCACTGAGCTAGTGTATAAAAAGAAAAGATACTTGACATCCCATCAAAAAACAGAGACCAATGTTCTTGTTTAGCTACCTTGTTAATAATCTGATGGATCGGATGCCTAACTTGGACAGGCGCAACTAAAATTAATACCTGACCACCAGGAACCAATGCTCTTTTTATCTGTTCTAATCCCGTGGAAATTTCAGAAACCCAATGCATACTATTGAAAGCAACAATACGATCAAATTGATTGTTGAAAGGCAGGTTCATTACATCGCCTAGAACAAAAGACAGATTAGGCGCTTCATTAGCCTGCGCAGCTGCAAGCATGGAAACAGAAGGGTCCAAGCCTAATACCTTCCCGTCAGGGATAAGCTCCGCTAAATGCTTAGTAAAACGCCCATCTCCACAGCCAATATCAAGCACTTTAGCATTTGTTGGCACTTTTATATAGCCCAGGGCTTTAGCTGCCATATGAAATTGCCACCCAGAATTTTTAGCATAATGGTTTCCATCCCAACATGAGCTAGCAACATATCCTGTTGCACCTAGTGAATCAGTCATTTCCAACTTCATGAGCTTCATCCTGTACAATTTTCAGTTATTGCTTCAACAGAAGCTGTCGAATTAATAACAATTTCATCCTAAATCATAGATCTTTTAAAACATTAATTATCAAAAATTAATCCACTAATAAATAAAGCATCTTTAGCCTTTTTGAAAGTAGGGCTTGCTTTCTTAAAAACGGCCAAGCGATAGCTTCTTAACTGGTTACATGAATAATTTGGCATTTGACAATGAGCCTTCCTAATTTTATACCAAGGTTATATGTGTTCCAGTTTTTTATGCAATGCTCCACGCAGATTAGGCATTAAGAATGAAAAGACTTAGCGTAACCAAAGAACAGGTTCATGTAATAAGCGCTGTTACGTTTGGCAATATCCTTGAATGGTTCGAAGTCTATTTATTTGCTTATCTATCCCCAATTATTGCTGAAAACTTTTTTCATTTTAAATTACACGGATCAAATTTATTTCTCTCCCTTTTAATATTCGGAGTCGGCTTTATAACAAGACCTATAGGCGGCCTCATTTTTGGGCGTATTGGTGACCTATTTGGAAGAAAAAAGGCGTTTCTATGGTCGATAATTACCCTTACAATCCCAACATTTTTAATGGGATTGCTTCCTACCTATGAAAAATGGGGAATTTTCGCACCCATTTCACTATTTGTTCTGCGCCTTCTGCAATCTATACCTACAGGAGGAGAGATTCCTGGGGTAATATGCTACTTATATGAAAATGCTGGACAGAACAACAAACGATTCATCACCAGCTGGAATGCTGTTGGGAACCAGATTGGTGCATTGGTCGGGTTATGCGAGATATTCATCATGGAAAACTACATGTCAAGAGAATCAATGGTTTCTTGGGGATGGCGCATTTCCTTTTTATCCGGGGGAATAATCGGTTTAATAGGCATCTACCTTCGACATAGCCTCTATGAAACGCCCGTCTTTTTAAAACTTAAGGAATCTTACAAAATAGATAAGGAAGGAATTAGGCAGTTTATAGTTAATTACAGAAAAAAAATTATGATAGGCACAGCATTTGGAGTTATCGATGCAGCAGCATTCTATTTAATAGCAACATACGTCCCAATATTTATCGGAATAAATTTATGCCTAAGCAACAATGAGAATTTATTAGTTTCATGCATTATTCTAATTGTTACAACCATCTTCCTTCCGATTTTTGGCCGTCTTGGAGACAAATATAGCAACAAAGCCATGTGCATTGGAAGCGCATTGTTTATCCTCCTGCTGCTCTACCCATTAAACATCGCGATAAACAATAACGACATGGTTCTATTGTCAATCATTGGAGGACTATCATTGATACCTCTAACATGCATTACGGCGCTAATTGCTTATCTTTTAGGCGATCTCTTCCCTTCACAAGTTAGATTTACCGGAATAGGCATTTCTGCAAACTTAGCAGATGGAATCATAGGCGGCTTCACGCCTGCAATTGCAATTTTGCTCTTGCAGCTTACTGGCAATCCAGCGTCCTTTTGCTGGTATATTTTGTGCTGTGCAACGATTTCTTTGTTTTCATACCTGATGTACATTAAAAAGTAGCTGGCAACGATTACTTATGCGCAATTAAATCTAGCGTTGGAATTCTTAAAGCTGCCGAGCCAGATGCTAGACATGGCAATAAAGAAAAGTACTTATCTAAAACCTCTTGAAAAAATAAGTTCCTGAGGTCAATAGGAAGAGGTCTTAAGTAAGGAAACCAAAGCAAGATGTATTTTTCCAATGCTTCTCTAGAAGGAAAGAAAACCTCTTGAACGGTTGTGTGAAAGCGAGAAATCCGAGAAAAACACTCGCCAACATCACGTTTTATGGATTCACTATCGGAAAAGTACCAGCCAGGATGAAATCCTTCAAAGTATCCATACCATTCAGGAAGAGCAAGAACTGCATCAACAGCTTCTTCGAGTTCAGGACTCACTCTGAGAGGAACTATTAAAGCCAATGCCCCTTCTTTTTTTAACGCGATGCGAACTTTTTGAAAAAAGTCCTTCTTGTTCTTAATCCATTGCAAAGAAAAAGATGAAAACACGATGTCAAATTCATTGTGAAAGGATATTTCTTCTGCGCTTTGAACTTTAAATCCAAGATTGGGATAAGAATGCTTGGAAAAGTTCTGAACTGCAAATTGGACCATTTCCGAAGATTTATCAATTGCTAGAACTTGTCCCTCGTTAACCATTGTAGAGAGTTTTGCAGAAATTTTCCCATCGCCGCAACCAATATCGAGGATATGATAATCTTCCTTAATTTTCAGATGGCTTAGCAACTGGCTTGCCGCTAATTCTTGAGCAATCGATAAATCATGATATTCCTCAGCTCTCCAGATAAAAGACACTTCTTGTAACTCAGTCATTCAAAAGAACCTGTATTTAAATTAAGGCAATACCAATTTCTGGGCTTTCCACCATATCTTAATTGCTTTTGATACAAGCTCAAACCAGCTTTTTGGATCATTCGATTAGAGGCAATATTTTCGGGGTGGGCGGTCGCAATTACCCTATTGACTACAAGACCATTGGACTCAAATCCCATTTCTCTAATTTTCTCAATAAGAGGCAAGAGGAAGTTCAAAACTGCTTCAGAGCAATATCCATGTCCTTGAAATTCTTTTCTTAAAATCCAGCCAATTTCAACTTCTCCTGGTATTCCTGTAGGAACAAGGTCTACTTGCCCGATAAACGCTCCGTTTTCTTTCAAAAATACAGAAAAAAGACCAAAGGGCTGGCCTTGATCGAAATAAGATCGGAA
>JBFWYS010000043.1:0-12891 GCA_050186175.1 Pseudobdellovibrionaceae bacterium | reverse complement strand
TCTTCGGTTTAAGTTTCTCAATCAACTTTGAAAGTTGAAATCCTGTCCAAGGCACAACCATGGACCAACCCTCGACACAGCGAAATCGATATATTCTTTCTTCTTGGCCACCGCCCATTTCGCAAAGCTCTTCGACGCTGTAAGATTTTTTGCTTTCGACAAGTCCCGAGACTTCAACCTTCCAGGCTTTTTGATCGAGCTTCCATGAATCAACCTTCTTTTTTACTTCTTCTTTGTCTAAACTGAATTCGTAAAAATTATTATAAGATGCCGCTAGCTCTTCCTTTGTAAGTTCGAGATCTTTTGGAATTTTGTGGTTATCATTTAATTTGGCAGGAAATTTAAGCTCAGGCGCCGCCTGTGCAAAGTTTCGAAACAGAAAAGAGGGGGCCATTGACACTAGACCTAGGAGCATTCCCCTTTGGACAATCTGCCTGCGGTTTGTAAAAAGAAACTCTGGAGTAACGTCTTGTTCCGAAATGCTTTCGATCTCCCAAAACTTTTTCACGGCTCCTCCTAAGATCAGATAACTCGAGTATGACCAAGCAAATTACAATGCGCCAGTCCTTGATGCGCAAGAACATTTATTAATTTGCACAAAAACAGGCTCTTGCCATCGGCCCTCTCATTTTTTATGATTTTTGTTCATATAAATTCCGACATAAGGAGAATCTGAAATGTTTAAGAAACTATTTGTTATTGCTGTGTTAGCACCGGCTTTTTTAGCAAGCTGTGCTTCGGATCAAAAAAATATGGCCAAAGGAGCTGGAATTGGTGCTGGAGTCGGCGCAGTTGTTGGTGCTGTTGTGGGTCACCAAACAGGTAATCGAGAACAAGGTGCGATACTTGGCGCAGCTCTCGGAGGTGGAATCGGAGCTGCAGCTGGACACCGAATGGATAAGCAAGCCAAAGAACTTGAAAAGGTCGCTGAAACAAAGAGAACTGAACAGGGATTGGTTACAAAATTAAAAAGCGACATTCTTTTTGATACAGGAAAATCTGATTTGAAGGGTGCTGCCGATGGAAATCTTAAGCAGATGGCTGAGATCATGAAAAAATATCCTGAAAATGTTTTGACCGTAAAGGGTTACACAGACAATACGGGTTCTGCGAAACTCAATGAAGAGCTTTCAAAAAAAAGGGCAGAAGCTGTTCGCACTCAGTTAGTAGCATCAGGTATGTCCCCGGATGTCATCTCGACACAGGGAATGGGACCTACAAATCCAGTCGCCGACAATGGGACTGCAGATGGCCGGATGAAGAACAGACGTGTTGAAATCGAAGTCACTGTCGACGAATCAAAAGTTCCAAAACAAACTAAAAAATAAATTGTGTCGTTGGGGAGGGATCACAATCCCATTCCCCAACCTCCCGAGACGTTAAAGGCCTCTCCGGTAATTGTTGAGGCCGACTCTGAGCTTAAATAAATAACTAAATCTGCGATCTGATCAGTGCTGGTAAGTTTTTTGATCGCTTGTTGTTTCAAAAAAATTTCCTTTAGAACCTGATCTTCAGATAAGTTATTAAGAGCCATTTGCTCTTTGACCTGGCCCTTCATTAGCGGCGTTTCCACGAAACCTGGGCAAATTGAATTTACCGTAATATTGTTTTCAGCCAATTCAAGCGCAAGAACTTTGGCAAGCCCCAGAACTCCATGCTTTGCCGAGACGTATGCGGATTTAAATGGGCTCGCCAATTTTCCGTGAATAGAAGAGATATTTATAATTCTTCCATTCGAGTTCTTTTTCATATCTTTGATCACGGCTTTTGAGCACAAAAAAGTTCCAGTAAGAAGAACGTCAATGATCAAATTCCATTTCTCAATCGGAAACTCCTCGACCGGTGACATAAACTGCAGTCCTGAGTTATTCACGAGAAGGTAAGGAGTTCCGAATTCTTCTTTTGTCTTGTTGTAGGCTTCAGTTACTTTAATTTCGCTTGAGACATCGCATTTAATATAAGGAATATCCGAGAATTCCTGCGGAGGACGAAGATCCCAATTCACTACTTTGAATTCATTTTTTTTTAATCTCTCGGTAATCGTTTTGCCGATTCCACTTGAGGCACCTGTAACTATCGCGATTTTTTCCATAGGACTTGTGGTAATCTAAAAGAACTTAAATGACGACTGGAAAATCATAATTTTCGATAGATTCTTTACTCTATCCTATATAAAAGCTCTCCAAAGATCGTCGGTTCTATAGCCGATATAGCCGTCGGGACGAACTAAGAATAGAGCTTGGTCGGTAACGCCATATCTTTTAAATATTTCCTCGGAGTTAGAAGAGAGCCCAGTTCCATTGGTAAGTAGGTGGCCCGAAAAAATGATATGAACTTTAGCCTTGTATTTTTGCATCAGAGGGCGTGCGTCCCACACTTTTTTTAGTTCTTCAATTTCTTCATGCGACAGATTTTTACGAATCAAAACCAAAACGTGAAACTGATAACCAGTGATAAGATCAAAAACACTATTTTCGTGATTGATTTTTGCATTTGGAGCTCTATTTCCAGAGGGCAAGGTGGTTTTAAAAGTTTCACTTGCAGAGCTCGAGATCATTTCTTGGACCACTTCACTTTTGTGATAGTGAATTCCGAGTTGAGATACGAATTTGAACAGAAAAATCTGACCGGCTTTAAAACGTGAGAGAAGTTTTGTGATAACGGGGAGAAATATATTTCGGGCTTGTATAAAAAGAAAATTTTTAGAAACAGCAAGATTAAAAGCACGGTCCGTAAAGTTGAGGAGTTTTTGCCCAATTGGCCACCGCTCAGAATGATATGTTTCAAGAATCGATGTGGCGGCCTGTTTTTTTAAAACGGCTGCTAGTTTCCAAGTCAGATTTGCAGCGTCTTGCAAGCCAGTATTCATGCCTTGCGCACCCACGGGACTATGAATATGTGATGAATCTCCAGCTAAGAAAACATTTCCAATTTTAGTTTGGCTTACGCTTCTGTGATGAACATGGAATTTTGTCACCCAGGTCGGATTCGATAACTTAATATTTCTGTGGGAAGTTCTGCGAAGGCCCTCTTCAATTTCCGATAAAGTTGCAGGGGAAGACGTAGTCGCTTCTGTGCTTGGGATGACTTCGTTTTTTTCGTAAACACGAGTTGTAAGGACCCGGCTATGTTCGTTGCTAAGCGGAAAAAAAACTCCAACCGATCCTGTTTCAAGAAAAACGGTTAATTTATCTGCTGACAAGTCCCAATCCACCTTTGAATCTGCCATTATGAATTCGGCGGGGTAAGGTGCTCCTTTGAATTCCAAGCCGAGTTCTCTTCTGACTTTGCTATGAGAGCCATCACAGCCGATAAGAAATTGTGAGTGAATTGTTTCAGGGGACCCATCGGCCCCGATGACGACAGATTCAACGCCGGTTTCATTTTGGTTTAGGGAAATAAACTGTGTCCTTCTTTCGATCGGAATTCCACTCTTCTCTATTTCTTCTATTAGGATATTTTCAGTTTCGGTTTGCGATAAAAAAAAGACATAAGGATAAGGAGTATCGGGAAATGGCAGCTGCTCAAATGAAATCTCGAAACGTTTTTTTCCATGAAGAAAAACCCGAGCACCTTTTGAAACAAGACCGCGTTTGAGAAACTCGTCAACTACTCCGATGTTCTTCATTAACTCTAAAGTTTTCGCTTGAATTCCGATAGCTCTTGACTCAGGAGTGGGACCTTCATTCTGGTCGAGCAGACGGAAATTTGTAATTCCACTTTTTAATAGCAGATTTGCAAACATTAAGCCGGTCGGTCCGGCGCCAACGATTAAAACATCACACGAACTTGTTTTCACATTATTCTCTATAAATCTTCTTAGACTAAAATGCACGCCTAAGATTAGGAGTCGCGTGAAGTTAAAACGCGTCGCGCATCTGATAGCCTCGGCTCAGAAGGCATCCTAATTTAACAATACTTTTTTTTGAGCTCACTGAGGAACGCGAGATCGAAACGACTCGCATTTTTTAATTCTTGTTCTAAAATGCTCGCTTGGATTTCTTTGATGGTGCGCTTTTGTTGTCCCATTTTATGGATCGCTAAAGAGTCAACTAATTCGCAAAATTGAAGAATCATAGAGCCATATGGGATTTTATCTGGCGCAATTCTGTTTGGAAATCCTTTTTGGTCGCGCGTTTCGTGTGTGCACAGAACCATATTTTTGATGTTGTCAGGAATAGGAAGTTTTCTTGAAAGACATCTGTTGAGACCTGTAAGGGGATGGAGATGATAACTTTTCAACTCTTCTGAATCGAAATCAGAGAAACCCGAGGCTCGCATTTTTTTTGCTGCCGCTGGATGTTGATCTAAAAGGCCAATGTCAGAAAGCAGTCCTGCGATGACAGTCTCAGGCCCTTCGGGGGCTTCTAATGAAAGATTCACGAGCCCCGCAAATGAGGCGATGCTAGTAGAGCGCTCGACAGATCCAAGAGAACCGAAGCTCGATTGATCAACAATTCCCCAAGGGTCTTCTACGGTGCCTAGGTTTGATAATAAATTTTGAGCGAGGCTTGAACAAGAATCGAGAAGTCTTTTTCCTTCAGCAAAGGAGCTTTGCTCACTTTCGTCTATAAGGAGCATGATGAGTTTGGTGTGCGTTGCACATAGATTTAGGTATTGAATGCGGCAGCGACTCATCAGTCCTTTAGCTGTTGGATCCCGATTTGCTTCTAGGTAGGCCTGTAGGGCAGGGAGATCGTCCCGGGACACATAAAATTCAGAGATTTGCTGCAACTTTTGAAGTCGGTCTGCGGAGAGAGTTGTTCCCTTGCGAACGACGGGCAAAATTTTCTTGTTCAAGGGCATAAAGTATAAAATCGGAAAATCAACCGTCGAATTTTCTTTAAGATCAACCACTTTAAGAGGAACCAAGCTGCCCTTGATAATCTGAGAGCAGAGAAATTCTAGGTGACATGTATTCATGAAATTGTCGATATTGATCACAATATCGGCGCCGGATTTTTTGACAAATGTGGCAACCGTCGGCGAAATTTTTTTATTTACCAAAACTAAAATAAAAGATCCGGCTGCTATCTGGCGGATCACCTGAACGCGGCCGGCGATATCGCTGCTTGAATCGACATCAGTAGCCGAGACAATTGTCATAACAACTTGGCGATCTGCATATTTATCCGCAAAATCGTCTACATTTGAACAAGCTTCACATGAAAACTCAAACTCAGAGGCCAAAGATTGAATTCTCTTTTGAACTTCGGCTTCAAGGCTGATTCCTACCAGGTGAATTCTGCTCATAAAAATTAGCCCGTTTTCTTGATTGCTTTTTCTGAAGCTAATTTCATGATTGTTTCAGCAATGTCTTCGAGCGGTTTAATAAACTCGGCACCGCCTGCTTCGATTGCCTCACGAGGCATTCCGAAGACCACACACGTCTCTTTGTTTTGTGCGATCGTCCGGGATCCTGAATCGCGGAGTTTTTTCATCATTTTAGCGCCGTCTGCACCCATGCCAGTCAAAATAACTCCGATGACATTTGGTATCCCAAGATCGAGAGCGCTTTTGTACATAAAATCTACGCTCGGCTTATGGCGATTCATCGGAGGGTCGTCAGTTATTTTAATAAATAATTTTTCTCCACTGGACCTAAAAGAGAGTTGCTTCCCCCCGGGTGCCACGAGAACTTTATTTGGTAGAACTTCTTCTCCGTCAATGGCTTCATGAACCTCAAAGGGACATAGATCATTTAGTCTCTTGGCGAAAGCTGCAGAAAAAACCGGAGGAATATGCTGAACAATTACAATCGGCGGAATCTGTGCAGGCATACTCTCGAGGACGACTCTTAAGGCCTCAGTGCCGCCAGTAGACGAGCCGACAAGAACAATTTTGTCGGATTTTCCAGCAAGTCGGGATGAAGCCTTTTTCTTAAGTTGAACTCCTTTACGAAGTTGAACTTGCGCTGCCATTTTAACTCGCTCCTGAATTTGTACGCTAATTTGCGCTAGGGTTGATGCCTCAGGCTTCTGAATGTAGTCGACAGCTCCAATTTCAAGGGCTTGAAGAACTTGAGGTCCTTCTTCCTTGCTAATTGAACTGATCATAATAGTGGGAATCTTATAAGTCGGGTGGATCTTTTTCAAAAGAGTTACGCCATCCATCTCCGGCATATGAATATCGAGAGTGATAACGTTGGGATTGTGCTTCTTAATAAGGTCTTCGACCTCCGAGGGCCGTTCCGCCTCGGCCACAACTTGAATCATTGGATCTTGTTCCAAGGTTCGTTTTAAAAGTTTTCGGATGGTTGTTGAATCATCCACGACCAAAACTTTTATCTTCTGTGGAGGTAAACTTGGGGTCAGAGTCGGAGAAGAAACTTTAGCAACAGATCCTGAGTTTTTTTTGACCTCATGGAGGGCCATGACTGTTTTAAGTTTTGATTTTAACTCATCGCCGGCTTCAGAGATATTCTCTAAAGATGGCTTTTCAATATAGTCTGCAGCTCCAAAACCAATTGCCTTTTGAGCAATACTCGGATCATCTCGATTGATAGAGGAAACGATGACAACCGGAGGTCGTTGCATCGAGCGAGTCGCTTCTAAGAAACCAACTCCATCCATTTCAGGCATGTGAAGGTCGAGAGTAATAATATCAAATTTTTTCTTTTTAACTAACTCCAGCGCCTCAAGACCATTTTTCGCTGTGGCAGTAACGGTGAAGTCTTTGTCAGCATTTAATATTTTTGAAAGAATTGAGAGAATTGTTCCCGAATCATCGACACAAAGAACTTCGATGGGGCCTTTTCTCGCCATCAATGCTGTCGGGACTGCCACGGTCGATTTTGTAGCCGAACTTTTAGGTGCAACCGTTGCGGCTTGATGTTGATAAACAGAAGGGTAGACGGTGTTAACTTTCAAGCCCGTTCCATTTAAAGTTTCAGAGACGCCCACAAAAAGAAATCCAGATTGATCTAAATGCGACAGAAATTTTTGGGAGCAAGACGTAATTTGCTGTTGATTAAAATAAATAAAGACATTGCGGCAAAAAATAATGTCAAATGTTTTTCCATTGAGGAATGCATTGAGGTCGAGAAGATTTGCGACTTGAAATTGGCAGTGCTCTTTGAGGTGTTTTTTTACCTTCGAGAAGCCTTCGGCCGTTCCACTGCCTTTAACCCAGTTGTTTTTGACATACATGGCGGGAGCTTTTTTTAGTTCGTTGTTATTATAAACTGCATTTTTTGCATGATTTACAGATATGGGATCGACATCTGTTCCCCAAATTTCAAAAGTCACTTCGGGTGCGATTTCTTTAAGGTGAAAATCAAAAAACATAGCAAGGGAATAAACTTCTTGACCCCGGCTACAAGCCGCCGACCAAACACGAATTTTTTTGTCGCCACGAGCTCGCGCTTTATCAACCAACCTATTTAATGATTGATTGAGAAGAAATTCAAAATGCGAAAATTCTCTGAAAAAGTAAGTGTGGTGCGTGGTCAAAAGGGACAGAAGTGCTTGCCCCTCAAAATCTGCATTTTCTTTGAGATAGACCAGGTACTCGCTGAAGGTGCCATGACCCAGTTTCAAAAGCCGCGTACGAAGCCGATTCTCGACCATAGGGAACTGTTTGGGACCTAGTTGGATCCCGGCAAGATCAGAGACGATGGCCGATACTTCTTTAACGGCCTTTTCTACAATGTCCCGTGATTCTTCCACTCTTCCGCCTATTCGTCGAAGCCGGAATCATTAGCAGAGGGAACATAGTCATGATTCGATACCATCTTTATTGCTGATTCCTCTCTATATTTCGGCTGCACAGGTCGTTTTTTCTTTTCTAATTTCAAAATCTTTGAGGAGACCGGAGCGAGAGGCGTCAGTGGAACTTCTTTTAAGCTAGGTCTACTGTTGCCGTGAACGAGCTGTACTAATGAGCCAATGATGGCGTCCAACTCAGATGAAGTTGCATTTAACTCCTCTGCATTCGCAGAAGAAGCTTGAGCGACACTTGTATTCTGTTGGGTGACCTGCTCCATTTGACCGATAGCTTTAGAAATTTCCTTGATACCTGTAGCTTGTTCTTGAGATGCAACAGCGATTTCAGAAACCATAGTATCTACAGAAGAGACTCCATTAATAATCTCATCGAGAACCTGGCTGCATTCGCGTGCCGTCGTTTCACCGGCATGAACCTTCGATCGAGAATCAGTAATTAACTTCTCAACCTTCGATTTCGTGTCACTCACGATCTCGTCCACCTTTCTAACAGATTCGTCGAGAAGGGTGGTAATTTCTTTGGCGGCATTTCCACTCATCTGTGCCAAATTGCCAACTTCCTCGGCAACAACAGCAAAACCTTTTCCGTATTCGCCTGCGCGCGCAGCTTCAACGGATGCATTGAAGGAAAGGAGTTTTGTTTGAAATACGATTTCATTGATAACTTTTGTCTTTGATCCAATATCTGTGATCAGCTTGGTAATTTCACTTAATTGTGCATGACTGCGGGAAATTTGATCAGCGATTTGTTCGTTTGAATTGTTGATTTCGCTCATAGCGTTCAGCATTGAATCAACTGTATTTTTTCCGCGAGCGGCCGTTTCGCGGCTTTCACTAGAAACCTCTTTCGAGCGATTCGCAGATTCCACATTTTTTTCAACCATCGCATTAATTTCATCGATTGCAGCCACGGTTTCCTGAAGTGCGGCGGCCTGTTCAGTTGCAGCTTCTGACAACTCAGTTGAAGAGCCTGCCATAGACCGCGCTTGCGATAAGATCTCTCCAGAGTTTTCTTTGAGATCTTCAGTCATTTTATTGAGACTTCGACCGATATTCATGCCGAACCAAACGGCGATTGCCATGCCAAGTGCGGCCATAATGAAGGCGACGACGTAAAATCCAAACATAGCGGAGTGAACTTCGGCGAAAGCCTCACTTTCGTCTTCTTGAACAAGAATCATCCAGCCGAAGTCCTGAAGCCATTTGGAGTTATTAACAAAATGGTATCCGTAGATCTCGGTAGCATTGCTATCGGGATCGCGAAAGTACATCGTTCCTGTTTCGCCTTTAGCTGCTTTCACTAGCGGTTCAACTTTTTCTTCTAGAAGGTTTCTACTTAATGGTGCAATTTCCTTTTTTGCGGCTGGGTTATAGTAGAAGATCACCTGTCCGGCCTTATTTAACAAAGTGTAAGCCGTTAAAGTATGTCCTTCTTCTGCGTACCTTTCCCTACTCAGTTTGAATTCGGCCTCAACCCATCTGAAACCGGCGCGGTTTGTAATGACACCTACAACCTCACCTTTAGCGTTTTCAATTTTGGTTGAAAAACTACTAGTGGGACGAGCTTCGTCGAAGGCTGTTTTCATATGCGGATCTAGAGTAAAATCTTCGAAGTAAGTTCCAATAAATCCTTTTTCCTTATCATCACTTGTTTGACCTGACATCACAGCTTTGAACCATGGGGCTGTCGAATAGTCGACACTCGAAAGTGCGCTGTGATTAACATCATTGCCGAATGCATCTGTGTTATTGGAAGCAACAAACTTGCCGTTTTTGTCGACCACTAATATGAGATCGTAGATTCCATATAGCTTTACGTAGCTATCCAGAAGATCGGGAGTCATTTCTGGATCTAGAGATTTTATAATTGGATTCAATGCAAAGGCCTGAACATCACCGTAACGCTCAAAGAACTGGGCTCCGATACGATTTCCCATGTCTTCCGCGAGTGTCTTATACTGAGTTGAAACACGCTTTTTATAGGCACTACTCACCTCTCGCATATCGAGAAGAGCTCCGCCCGCCATAAATAGGATAACGGCGTTTACCATTAATATAATTTTTGTTTTTAAAGAGAATTTCTTCATGATAGTTTTCCTATGCCGCTTTCGGTTTCTGCATTTTTGCTACATTTTTATCTTCAATTGAAAGGGCCTTCGATATATCCAATATTAATATTAGGTTGTCTTCTTTTCTGAAGACCCCCTTGATGTAATCTGTGTTTTTTGCAAAATCGGCGAGGGGACGATCCGCAATTTCTTCGCTTGCCAAAAGTTGCACCGAATTGACTTTGTCAACAATAGCACCCATACAGTATTCACCGAGATCTAAGATGATCACAGAGGTTTCTGCGGATTGAGTTGGCTTAATCACTAATTTGACCCTTAGATCGACGATTGAAATAACTTGGCCCCTAAGATTCATAATTCCCGTAAAGTGTGGCGGGGACTGGGGGATCGGAGTTGTTTCGGGTACTCCGATCACTTCTTTAACTGCAAGCAGTGGAATTGCAAATTCCTCTTTGCCTAGATTAAAGCATAAATATCGTGAGCTTTGACTCATGCTGCCTTTCCTCCTGCCATTTGCTTTTCAGAAGAATATTGGAGAATTGACAGTTTGCGTTTTACTAAGTCTGTCGGCTCAAGAATAAAAGCGGGTTTTCCGCTTCCAAGAATCGTGCTCCCACTCAGGCCCTTGTATCCTTGAAGTTCCGGACCTAATTCTTTAACAACAACTTGATGTTGACCCACAATATCGTCGACAAGAATTGCGAATGGTTTCGGTCCACTTCGGACAACAATTGCAATCATTTCTCCAAAGGAAACTCCTGGCTTGATCCCAAAGAAATCTCCCACTTTATAAAGTGGAATATTTTCTCCTCTGAGCTTCAAAATGTCGCCAAGAGCCGTTGTATTTTGGATCTGATCTAAAGTTGGTCTAAGTGTTTCGTGAACATGTCCAAGTGGAATTACAAAGCGGCTTTCACCGTAGTTGAGAATCATCCCATCGATGATCGCCAGGGTTAATGGAAGGGCAATTCTAAAAGTACTTCCTTTGCCAACTGCGGATTCAATTTGGATTTCGCCTGAAAGCTCAAGAATATTTGTCTTAACAACATCCATTCCAACACCACGGCCTGAGACATCTGTGACCTGTTCTTTGGTCGAAAAGCCAGGCGCAAAAATTAGATTGTAGGCCTCTACGTCTGTTAGATTTGTATCTGGGCGCAAAATTCCTCTTTCGATGGCCTTCTTTTTGAGTTTTTCAGGATCTAAGCCACCACCATCATCTTTTACTTCGATTATTAATTTTCCAGCTTGATGGGCTGCAATTAGAGCGACTTTTCCTTTTTTCGCTTTGCCGCTGCTCACGCGGACCTCTTCATTTTCGATTCCATGGTCGACTGAGTTACGAACTAGGTGAACGAGAGGATCGCTGATTTTTTCTAAGACCGTTTTGTCAACCTCGGTCTCCTCACCAACCAGATCAAGGCTGATTTCTTTATTTAGAGCGAGAGCCGTATCGCGTACGATTCTCTGCATTTTCTGAAAAGTAGGTTTGATTGGAACCATTCGCAGCGACATTGAAAGATCTTGAATTTCTTTTCCTATTTTTCCGAGCTGATGAACTGTTTTTTTTAAAAGCATTGAGTCCGTGAGCATAACTTGCTCGCGAATGACACTTTGAAGAATAACCATTTCGCCTACATAGTTGAGGAGCTCTTCTACTTTACTAACGGCAACACGAATACTTTCTTCTGGAGCATTTGATTTTGCGGTCATTTTTGATTCCGCAGATTTTGCAGTGGGAGCTGGTTTTGGCATTTCAGTAACCACTGGAGTTGGCTCTGTTGCAGGAGTCGGTAAGTCTCCTTGGAGAAGGGCCAGGAGCTCATGATTAGGTTCAAGTTCTAAAACTTCTGGCTCCGAAGGACCGGCCTCCAAAGTTTGAGGCGTTTCTTCGACTTCAATTGCCATTTCTGGTTCTGGAGTGGGTGCAGCTTGAGTTTCTTCTGCAGGAGCAACAGCACTGTCACTAATTGGCGAAGTCATTTCTGTGATTAGATCTTTGGAATCAAATTTTGCTTCGAGGTTTTCCTTCAAGCCCTCGACCATCTTCATGAGATGATCGTTGCTACGAAGAAGCAGATTCACAACGGCAGGCGAAGCCGGCAGCAGTCCGTTTTTGATTTTTAAAATGAAAGTTTCAAACTCATGAGTGAAAGCACCCATTTCGTCGAAACCGACGGCTTTCGAACTTCCTTTAAGGTTGTGAGCAAGTCTAAAAATTTTATTTAGGTTTTCTGCATCTGTGGGATTATCTTCCAATGCCAAAAAGCATTGTTCCACATCAGAAAGAGATTGAGATGCCTCTTCCAAAAAACCTAATTTCAATTCCTTGTCAAAATCGTCCAAGGCACACCCGAGCTTTTCTAAGGAGATTAGTAATCGTCTCTGTAATTAACGGTTTTTTTAGATAGTCGCATGAGACCTGACGTTGTTAAGTTTTCTTGAGGGGGGACTATAGTCTAGTAAAGTCTAGGTTAGATTTCTTTCAGTCTTCTGTTTTCGCGCCGATAAGACTCATTGGGAGGCATTGCCTATGTTTGATCCAGCTACCTATTTCATCGTTATCGACGACTTCAGAACAATGAGAGTTATTGTCAAAAAAACTCTGAACCAACTCGGATATTCCAACATTATTGAGGCCGAAGATGGAGCGCAGGCATTCGTAATCATGCAAAAAGCTCACGCTGACGGAAGCCCTATTCAGTGCGTAGTTTCAGACTGGAATATGCCCAATATGTCGGGGCTTGAGTTACTAAAAAAATGCCGACTTGATCCCAACTATAAAGGTGTCCCTTTTATGTTGGTAACTGCTGAAAATGAGCAAAAGCAAGTTATCGAAGCTGCCAAAGCAGGTGTTTCGAACTACATCGTAAAACCATTTTCTGTTACAGACTTTCAGACTAAACTTACTCAAGTTTACGCAAGACACTTCAAAAAAGCTGCGGCTTAATTTAACCTCTTAAGATCAGGATGGTAGATTTTGGGCGCACCTAAGATTAACAAAGATTTTTTTCGCGCGATTGTCGCGAGGGCATTTATTAATGCCGTGGAAAAAACTGTTGAGACCTACACAGGCGAAAGACCTAGGCAGGGGACTC
>JBFWYS010000042.1:0-12987 GCA_050186175.1 Pseudobdellovibrionaceae bacterium | reverse complement strand
AAGATCTTTTTCTAAGACTCTGTGAGAAACTGATAAAATCTAAAACTCAGTTAAATAAGAGTGCTCAATCTAAAACTCAGCCAAGTAAGAGCGCCCGATCCAATGGGCAACCGAGCAGAGGCGTTGGCAATCAAACACAAACGTCTGCAACGCAAGGCGTGCTCGGAGCGGGCACGCGCTCAAGATATATCCCTCAACATATTCGCAAAGCTGTGTTCGTCCGTGACGGATTTCAATGTCGGTTCAAAACAGAGGAAGGGCATATCTGTGGAGGTAGAATGTTTTTGCAGCCTCATCATATAAAAGCTTTTGCAAAGGGAGGGGAGCATACGCTTGCGAACCTCTCACTCCGTTGTCATGCACATAATCAATTCGAAGCTAAACTTGAAGGGTTAGAGAGGAAAGTTCCGTTTACGGTATAAACATTCAGAGGCCGACTCTCGGTCCTGTTTTTAGAAAGGTTTTTTTTCGAGGCTAAACTTGATGGGCTGGAGAGGAAAGTTCCGTTTACGGTATAAACATTCAAAGGCCTACTTTCGGTTCTGTTTTTAGAAAGGTTTTTTTTTGAAGCTAAACTTGAAGGGTTAGAGAGGAGAGTCGCGTTCACAACGTTGCTGAAAAATTCGTATCCCGAACAAAGTGATTTTAGCTCAGCAGCATTGGAATGTAATTGGAGTCTTACTTTATTAATCCAGATTTTTTTGCAGCAGCGAATTGGTATAGAGGATTTCGGTAGTGTTGGAATTCGCAATGTGCGGAATATACGAACTTTATGACGTGGTCGTTTCGATTTGTCCAAGTCGCTTCGAAAATTTTTTCCCAATCAGGGAGCTCTCCAAAAGCATGATTTGGTGCTATCGCTAAGCACTTAGAGACGACAAAACTTGCGCAAATGGATTGCCACAGATATTGAACCGCTGTTTGATCGTAATAATATTCCGATACGACTCTGAGCGCGTGTGTTGCAGTCACACAGTGAAGAGCCGTAAAACTGTCCTTTGTTGAGAGATAAAGCAGAATCGTAGTGTCCGCTAAGTCGTGAATGGTGAGTTGCTTAGAGTTTAGTCCTGCATAAAAATCCACAAAAATCTGATTGGTGGCTACGCTCTTCAGCCATTCAGAAACTCTTTCTCCGCTTACTGGGATTGGTGCTTCTTGAGTTTGATCTGACAAAATTTTTAAGGCTTCTAGCGGCGAGATTGGTGCTGCTTGTGATTGGGAAAGGGGACCTAACTCATTGTAGGCCAAACACCACGAAGCTAAGGATTCTGCGATTTCCCAGTCGCTGTCGACTTCAATTCCGTAGGCAAGGCGAATCAAAGGATGAAAAGCCCCTCCGCTGACTCCTTTTAATAGAGTTGGAAGATAGGCCTTTAAAGCTTTTTCGACACCTTTATTCGAAATTTCTTCTATGAAAAAATTTCGATAAGGCAAACTGTATCGATGCTCGCCCATATGTAGAGACCAAGTGCTCGTATTGATATCGATCTTACCTGAATCGGGTTCTTCGAGAATAGGACTGTAATGCAAATAAAAATCTGAAATATGTCGGCTGTTCGCGCCGATTCTTTCCAAGGCAATCAACGCCATCGGTAAATGATTCGCGAGTGCATTTCCATATTCGCTTCCAAATTCTTTTGATTTTTCGAGGAGTCGGATGAGAGTTTCAGAGCTTGAATTTACAGAGGACGACATTTAAATTTTCTCATCCCGACGTGATCGCGCGCGTAGTTGCCGTTTGCCTTTTTCGACGCCGTCATCGTTACAACCTCATCATTGTCAAGAGTGATGTCGTGAAGAAGAATGACGTGTTTATCGCCGTCGTTTTTGCATGAAACTGCCTGCCAGAAACTTTTGTTTTCTAAACATTCATTTTTAATATCAACTTCGAATGTGTGAGTTTCGAGCTCCGGAGTAGGCCACGAGTCTTTGATGTCTGCCATGATCGCGCACTTCTTTTTTCCATTTTGAAACCCAAAAACCACTGCATCTTCGCAAAGTTTTTCAAAAGGCTGATCCATGCCGTCGACATCTTCGTACAACTCTTGGGTTTCTCCACAAAACTCAGCGGACAATTCGGCAACGTCCTCTTTCTTAAAAACTCCGGGCGTGGAATTTTCACGTGACTTTGAGCAAGCGATAAATGTGACGGCAAAAATTAAAAAAATAGAATAACGGGTGGTCATCCGCTTATTCTACCAATGAAATTTGCAAAGTTCGACGAGACCAAAGAGAAGTCTCGATTTGAGACTGTAGATGTGAAGGCATTTTATTCGAGGATAGAGTAAAAAAGTTTACATAAGTTGAAACATAATTCTTTATGAGACGCGTTTTTTATTTTTCACCGCTTCTCGAAACGATTTTAGAGAAGGGTGTCCGTATGTAGTTTTGCGATAAATATCAATAACTTCCTCGGTGAGATCTTCTTCTAAAGTATCGAGCCATCGTTCTGGAATATTTCCCGATTGCATGAGGACGTGCATGTATTCCGCAACTACATGATGGACTAATTCGTCCATGGTCTCGTCTTCATGAATGAGTGTGACGTGGAGATATTTCAGAAAAATTTCGTGCAACGTATCTTTCATAAATCCTCCGTCTCCCGACGAGACCTTCATTCCGAGACCTTCGCTCCGAGACCTTCGCTCCGAGACCTTCGCTCCGAGACTCTTGTCGGCTTGGACTAGCCGAAACTCCACTCGACTTAGAGCGAGACTTTAAAAAATGCCACCGAATAAACCGTAGATTCTGGGCATTGGTCGAGGTATTCTTCGGGGTAATGGATTCCAATCAAATTAAACCCGAAAAAATCCGCGCTCTCTCAATTGGGGAGTTGCAAAATTTCGTGGCTTACGCAGAGAAAAAACTTTTGGGTGCTCAGCTTCAAGAGGTTCTAACGAAAGACCATTTGTTAGCCCTCGGATTTTGGAGTCGCGGTCGGATTTGGTTGGTTTTTGATCTCAACTCGCAAAATCCTCTGCCTCTTCTGTTTGACGATGAATTACCTTTCCGAGCGGGCTCTCCCAAACCCATTCAGTTTTTTTTAAAATCGCACGGAGTGAATCGGCGGATTGCTAAAATCGAAGCGCAAAAAGACGAACGAATCTTGCACATGACTCTCGGTCTTGAACCTGAAGAAACTAAAATCGAAGTTCGCCTCTTTCCCAAGGGCACGAATCTCTTAGTTTTTGCAGGCGACAAAAAAATATCTCTCGAAAGGGTGATGGATTTAACAGCACCACCGCAAGTCGATGGCGGTGCCCGCGACCTGGATTGGGACGAGCTTCGCGATAAATGGGTACAGGCGCGGAATCGCTCTAAAGCAGAACCTCTTGACCCCGTACTTGAATGGCAAAAAAACAAAGAGAAGCAAATTCAAAAAAAGAAAATAGCTCTTGAGAAAATGGAAGAAGATCTTCTTCTTAAAAAACAAACCCCCTGGTTTGAAATCGGTGATTGGATCAAGGTCAATCAAACGGCTCGAGTGCCTTCGCAATGGAAAGAGTATATCGACGTCAAGCTCGGTGTTTTTGAAAACATGCAAAGGGCATTCGAGAAGGCGAAGGACAACAAACGAAAAATCGAAGGCAATCTCGCGCGAATCGAAATCTTAAAAAAAGAAATCGAAACGCTCGAGCGGTCCGAGTTCGCGGTATCATCAAAAAAATCTCTCTCAAAAAACCAGGTTCTAAAAGCAGATCTTTTAAGAGTTGCCGGAGTTCAAGGGCGACGTTTTGTTTTTTCCGAACAATTTGAAGCCGTCTTCGGAAAATCTGCGGCCGAAAACATTCAGTTGTTGAGAAAAGCTCAAGCCTGGGACTTATGGTTACATTTACGGGATTTCCCTGGAAGTCACGCGTTTATTCGCAGGCCGCGAAATCATAATGTGAGCGACGATGATTTAAGAAAAGTGGCGCATTGGCTCGTTAAAGAATCACTTGGGAAGAAAGCTAGTGCCGGAGAAAAGTACGCGATCGTAGTGACTGAGTGTAGACACGTTAAGCCAATTAAGGGCGACAAACTCGGGCGTGTGACCTATCATCATGAAAGACATTTTGTCATTCAATTTAAGTAGTGAGGTCCCTTGACAACCGAGAGGGCAGTACTAAAATTTTAGGGCAGATCACAATAGCATTCATCTTGGAGTCGACGAATGATTGAAGTCACAGGACTGACAAAAGATTATGGCCCTCATCGCGCCATTGATCATCTCAATTTCAAAATCAATAAAGGCGAAGTGGTAGGATTTCTTGGACCCAATGGAGCCGGCAAATCAACAACCATGAAAATTATCACGGGTTTTATGGCCCCCACTTCTGGCTATGCAAAGATTTGTGGATTTGATGTTTTTGAAGACCCAATCGAAGTTAAAAAGAGAATTGGTTACCTACCTGAAACTCCACCTGTATACACGGACATGTTCGTGCGTGATTACTTACGATTTGTTGCAAAGCTCAAATTGGTTGAGCCAAGCAAAGTGGAAAGCTATGTGGAGAACGCCATTGAAAAAACAAATTTGCAAAGCGTGGCCAATCGTTTGATCCAAAATCTCTCCAAGGGTTTTAAACAAAGAGTCGGTATCGCTCAGGCTCTGGTTTCTCAACCCGAAGTTCTCGTTTTAGATGAGCCAACGGTAGGTCTAGATCCTAAACAAGTCGCTGAAGTTCGCGACTTGATTAAAGAGTTACGTGGCCATCATACAATTATTTTATCAACACACATTCTCTCCGAGGTTCAAGCGATCTGCGAACGAGTGATCATTATCAATCGTGGAAAAATCGCTGCTGAGGATACGCTCGCAAATCTTGAAAATAAACAAAAAGGTGTCAGAACCACCCGCCTGCGCATTCGCCGTGATATCGCAAATTTTGCAGGACAACTCTCAACTCTTGCGGGAGTTCACAGTGTCATTAAAGGCGAAAAAGGCAATGAATGGCTTGTAGAATCCGAGATCGACGAAGAAATTCTTGAAACAATTTCCTCAAAGGTTGTCGGTTCTGGTGCGGGTTTAGTTGAGCTCTCAAGCGAAAAAGCCAATCTCGAGGATATTTTCATCGAACTCACTTACGGAAAAGAAACGGAGGCAAGGCCATGAAATCCATTTTGACTCTGGTCGGAAAAGATTTGCGCGGTTTTTTTGCAAGCCCCATTTTTTATGTAGTCGCTTGTGTATATTCAATTGTGCTTATGTTTTACGGATTTCAGCTGATCCGTTTTAATGAAGCCCTCAAAAATATGATGCTTTCTCCAGGCGCACCGCCAGACACTTATAATATTCATTTCCAAGTTTTTAGGTTCTTGGTAGTTTTGATTTTTTGGCTCTTTTTATTTTTAATTCCGGCACTCACGATGCGGTTGATTTCAGAAGAGAAGAAAAACAGAACCTTCGATTTGCTTCTCACTTCGCCCATTTCTTCAGTGCAAATTGTTCTTGCTAAATACTTAGCTGGACTTGGAGCGGTCGCGGGGCTTTTGGCCGTTTCTTTTATGTATCCACTCGTAACAGCCTACTTTGCAAAGTTCTCATGGACGATGCTCGGGGGACTTTTCCTCGGAATTTTTTTGGTTGGAGCCGCTTTCGTAGCGGTTGATCTGTTTTGTTCTGCGGTAACGGAGTCGCCATTGATCGCCTATGTTCTTAGCGTCGTTTTTAACTTTTCATTGTTGTTGGTCGGCTTTGGCGCAGAGCTCGCGGATAGTCCCAAAGTCCGCGCTGTTTTCGAGCATATTTCTGTAAATCTTCATTTTATGAACATGGCAGAAGGGTCCATTAAGTCTGGGAGCCTGATTTATTTTTTAACTTTGATTGGACTTTTTATTTTTTTAAGTGAGCGCATTATTGAAGCTCACCGCTGGAGGTAATTCAAGATGAGCCGAATTGGTTTTATTCTTTGGATTATGGTTGCCGTTTGTCTTGGAGCTTTGGGTATTACTTTGCTTTTGCTCTCAACATGGGTTCCTTTTTTATGGATTCCAACTCTGCTTGCGGCACTCTTAATCACGGGTGCGCTTTATCTCGATCGAAAGCTCTATATCGAGTTTCTGACAATGAAGACTACAAAAAAGGGAATGAACATGGGAACCATGATCATTCTGGTTGTGGCTTTGGTGGCTCTCATTAATTTTTTGGCGGTTCGCAATCCAAAAGTTTGGGATTTATCATCGAACAAAACTCACACTCTTTCTCCACAGTCGAGTGCATTGTTAAAACAGCTGACTTCGGATTTAACAGTTAAGTTCTTTTACGAAAAAGGGAACGATGAGTCTGAGGCTGGTCGACGCCAATTTACAACACTCATCCGCAAATACCAAGATCAGAGCGACAAGGTAAAGCTCGAGTTCGTCGAAGTGAATGAGAGTCCTGCGGAAGTTGAAAAGTATGGCGTTCGTGAAGGCCGAGGCGTGGTCTTCTTAGATTACGAAGGTCGCAATTCGCGGGTCGACAAGGTCGATGAACAAGAAGTGACCTCGGCTCTCACCAAAGTTATGCGCACCGATGAAAAGTCTGTTTATTTTGTTGAGGGTCATGGAGAACTCAATACCGAAGAAGTAAAAGACACAAGCGGAGCTTATATGGCGAAACAATTCCTCGAAGGAAGCCGCTATAAAGTAGCTATTTTAAATATGACCGAAAAGCCGATTCCTGAGGATGCTTCACTCGTAGTTATTGCAGGTCCTCGCCAAGAATTTCTAGAGTCAGAAATTTCGATGCTTCGTGAATATTTAAAAAAGGGTGGAAAGCTGATCCTTGCTGTGAGCGCAAGTGGGATGTCTACAAAGTTAGAAGGACTGCTGAATGAAATCGGCCTTGCCCTCAAAGAAAACTTTGTCGTGACCACCATGCAAACTCCAATGGGGGAAGCTGTTAATCCTCAAGTAACCGTGGCTAACATTTTTTCGCCTTCTAGTCCGATTACAAAAGTATTTACAAATTCGCAGATGGTTCTCTTTCGTCTTCCTCAGGGCATTGAAAAAATAGCAAGCCCTCCAGAAGGAATCGTTTACGACGAAATCGTAAAGACGGCTGCAAATTCTGTTGGTTTCAACAATATTAATTTCCAAGGCGAACGCAACAAAGGCCCTTTTACAGTAGGGATGTCCGCAAAAGGAAAATTTCCGGGTGCTGGAGAAGGTGCTAAAGAAATGACAGTGGTTGTTTACGGAAATCGCGATTTTCTTGGCAACCAGCTTATTCTGCAAAACCTCAATCGTGATTTGTATTTAAACACGGTCGCGTTTCTTACGGATGCAGAAAATTTGATTTCAATCACTCCGCGCGATGTTGAAGTTACGCAAATGGTTATGACAGACACTCAGGCCTATGTGCTCTTCCTTGGATTTTTAATTCCGATTCCAATTATATTTTTCATCACGGCTCTAATTCTATGGATTAAGAGGAGACATGCATGAGTCGGGGCACAATCGCTCTGCTTCTTGTGGTTGTTGCGCTTGGAGGCTACACTTATTTTTTTGAAATTCGTGGAAAGGAGAAGGCAGAACAGGCCAAACAGGAAGAAGCTCAGCTATTTAAATTTAAAGCCAATGAGGTTTCTGAGTTTAAGGTAATTTTTGGTGCTGCCACCAAAGTTGAAGCAAAAAAATCTCAGGGCCAATGGGATATCCTCGTTCCCGTTGAGGATCGGGGCGATGGAACTGCGATCGCAGAATTTCTAAGCGACGTTGTAGCTGAAACCTCAAAAACGACAGTCAAAGAAGGGGCTGATATCGATTGGGCCACCTTCGGTTTAGACAATCCAGTGGGCAAAATTATCGTTAAATCCGGAGACGTTGGAAAAACAGTTGAAGTTGCAAGCAAAAAGAATTTTCAAGATATCCCTTATTTGAGGGTGTCAGGCGAGAACAAAGTTTTTATAGGAACAAATCGATGGAGCGACTTTTTAGGTAAGACGGCTCTTCAGTTGCGAGATCGTCGAATTTTTAGAGGAAACACCTCTGATGTGCAAAAGATGAGGTTTATTCCAAGAAACAAATTCATGGCTTTGAGTCTCACTTATAAGGATGCTAATTGGTCATTAGATGGGCATAACTATAAACTCGATCAAAATATGGTTCGACAATTTCTGACTCAGGTTTCAGATATTCGTGCTTTAGATATTGAAAAAGAAACTATTCCTGAAGCCTCGCAGTTAAAAGAATACGGACTGAACAGTCCTGATACGAGTGTTGAATTTGAAATGAAGGACGGAACAAAATGGACAGCGTCTTTAGCGATCGTCAAAGAGCCTACCACTTATGTAATTTCTAGTCATCCGGCCAAAGTGTTTCGAGTTGAAGGTTTAGCGGCGAGTCCTATTCTAAGAATGAATAAAGACTATTTTCGCGATCGTGCAGAGCCCTTTAGTTTTATCCCGACAGATGTTCAAAGGATCGTTCTGAGCACCAAGCTTAAAAAATCGACTCTTGCGAATGATGGCAAAGAGTGGAAAATGGAAAATTTAGGTGCTGAACTCGTTGTCGATCAAGAGGCCGTTAAAACTCTGGTGCAAAGAATTTTTGAGTTAAGAGTAGCTCAGTTCGAAGATAAAAAAATTCCGCTGGCAAGTTTTACGAACAAAATTCAGTTTTTGGATGCTCAAGGAAAAACTCTTTTCGAGGCTTCATGGGCCGAAGAAGAGCCGCAAACAAAGGAACAAAAGGAAGGTGCGCCAAAGAGAACAGGCATGAAAACTTCTTTGTTTCCAGAGCCGTTTTATGTAGACGCAAACTACTTAGCAACAATTCCTTTTCAAAGCGTTATTGCCGATAAAAATGCCGTCCCCGATTTGAAAGAAAAAAAACAATAGGAGTTTCAGTTGGCAAAAATTCATATTAAATCACCCACGCGTGTGGACTTAGCAGGCGGAACTCTTGATATGTGGCCTCTTTTTACGTTTGTCGGAGGCGCTTCTACTATCAATGTTGCTATTGATATTTGGACTGAAGCGGAAATTGAGACTCGCGAAGATTCAAAAATTATTCTCGAGTCTGCAGATCTGAATTTAAAAAAAGAATACACAGATCTGAAAGAAGCTCTGGCTGAACGAGACCCAAAGCTTTCCCTTTTGCAAATTCAGTTGCAATACTGGAAACCCGAGGGCGGTTTTCATCTTAAAACTCGCTCACAAAGCCCCGTTGGGGGAGGTCTTGGGGGAAGTTCCAGTTTGACAATAAGTTTGATGAAAGCTTTTTTAAAACTTACGGGGCAAAAACCAATGGACCCGGTGTCGATGGTGCAAGTTGCTCATAATTTGGAAGCGGGTCAACTCCGAACTCCAACGGGCACACAGGATTATTTTCCTGCTGTAACGGGTGGTCTCAATGTGATTCATTATTCGGCTGACGGAATAAACCATCAGTCTTATAAAATCGATCCCGAACTTGAAAAACATTTTTTGTTGGTTAATACGGGGAAATCCCATCACTCGGGTCTTAACAATTTCGAAGTTTTGACAAATGCCGTTGCTGGAAAAAAAGAAACGATGGATGCCCTTTGGGATCTTAAACAAATCGCGCTTGATACAGAAGCCGCCTGTTTAGGGGGTAAATGGAATCGGCTCACTGAACTCTTTCAAAAAGAATACCAAGCGCGAATCCGCTTGGCGCCGGCCTTTTCGAGTCCTGAAATTGAAAAGCTGGGGAAAGCTGCATTGCGATCAGGCGCTTCGGCTGTTAAGATTTGTGGAGCTGGCGGTGGAGGGTGTGTTTTAGTTTATTGTGATCCAGACGTTAAAGGGAGGGTGGCCGTAATATGCAAACAAGAAGGCTTTCAAGTGCTTCCCGCGCGTCCCGTAAACTTGAGTTAAAATTCACCCGTTTCGTCGGGGTTTCTCTCGGTGGAGGGAAATCTGACAAAGCTTGCGTAGCCGTCCTCGAATATTATCCTGAACACCAAAAAGTTTTTCTCTCACGTCTCTTTGAAAAAATTAAAACCGAAGGTGAAATCTCAGCTGATTTAAAAATTCACGAAGTTTTGGAAGCTCATCAAGAGGGGCTTCACGCAGTCGCTTTTGATGTTCCTCTGCAAATGCCGAAATGTATCCGTTGTCCTCTTCCGTGCCCTGGTTACGAAAGATGCACAGAGCCCGAAATCAAGTGGATGTGGAAATGGACTCACTCGAGAAATTCAAAAAAGAGGCCTAAAAAATTATTTACTCCTTACACACAAAGCTGCTCTGAGATGTATGTGCAAACGGAACTGGAAGAACCTTTTATTCTGTCAGATACATTGGGCTCTAATATTGCTCCGCTTGTCGCGAGAGCACATTTTATAAAAAGACGTTTCGGGCATCGGGCTATTTCAATTCACCCCAAACTCAGTATTTGGAGAATTGGCCGCTCACTTAAAGTTGCCAAGAGTCATCTGCGGCATCATCGCCATTCTGTTGGTGGGGACGAGAGTCGACATATTATTTTGGAAGCTCTTTCTAAAAACAATGTCGCCTTTATGTATCACCAAGACTTAAAGGCTATGGTTGAAAACAGCCATGCATTTGAGGCCTTTATTTGCGCGTTGACCGTCTTTTTACGATATCGAGGGCAAACTGAGAAACGCCCCCTGGACTTTCCCAAAGAAGAAGAATGGCTAGAGTTCCCTATTTCTCACATTAAGTGGTAGCATTTGATTGAGGAAAAGGTGATTGTGGCTCGACTTAAGTCTATTGGAATTTTTCTGATCATTTTTGCAATTGGCGGTGGGGCCCATGCGGGTCTCGAGCATTCTCTTTTACGAAGGATTTCGGTTTTTCCTCTGCAAGCACGAGACTTGGAGCCGAAGCTCAAAGAAGAAGTCTGGTGGAAAGTTCGTGAAACTTTGGCCGGGAATCAAAAGTTTTTAGTGGCCACACGCAGGTTTATGATTAATCGCGATGTGTTTCAGGCTCGGCTAACTCTTGAGCCGGCAGATGCTATCATTCTGGGAAAAATTTTGGATGCGCAAGCTGTAATGACGATGTTCCTCACAGAAAAAACCTTAAATGTTTTTGTCTATGATGGCGGGCAGGGTTTTTTAATTTGGAAAGGCGCACTCACTTTGCATCCCGCACTTCCAATTAAGGAGCAAATTGTTTCGGCGAGCGAAAAAATCACAAAAGATTTTATCAATTCATTTCCTTACCAAGGAAGTCAGGTTGGAGATAAAAAGATTGTCGACAATCTAATTCAAGCCCGCGTTTTTGTTGGCGCCGGTGCAAAAATTTTAGAGAATGAGCCAGCTCAGTGGATTTCCGTAGAAGCGGTTCCCGGAGGCGAATTGTTTTCAGACTCATCGCGCTTCACAGTTATTGCAGAAGGTGTTGTGACTCGCGTGAGTGGTGAACACGTGGATGTAAATGTCACGAGTGTTCGCAATGATACAGATATTCGAGACAAATCTTTGGTTCGATTTCCAAAAGAACTCGAAAGGTTGCAATCAACAACTCAAGGACTTGAACGCCAGAGCGAAAACCTGGAAAGAGCTAAACTTCAAGAGGCGGAAGCAAGACCTGGAGAGCAAAACTCAACGACGACGTCTCTTGCCTGGATCCTTGGAGTTGCAGCTTTTATCTTAATTGCGTTCTAGAGAATTTTTTCTGATTTAATTTTTGGGAGCGGCTTAAAGAGAGTCTGCAAGCCATCTACTTTCATGGGCATAGATTGATAAGAGGAAATCCAAGATTCTGGAGTTTCCATACATAAGAAAGTATTCCATTTTGGATCTTTGTTTTTAAAGTGACCAATTACGAACTGGAACATTTCATTACGAAGTCGCCAGTCGTAGCGCAGTTTTCCGCCGTCGCTTTGATGCATTTCTGCAGAGGTGACTAAAGAAGAAAGTCCAAATCTCTCGCGCATCATGTGCCTTTGGTCCGACTGAAACCGCAAAGCTCCGAGGGAAATAATGTGAACTTGCTCAGGAGTGAATTCAGAAGACAAAACATCGACCAGTTCTGAATAATTTTTTTTCCATTCGGGATGATAGATCAGGGGGTCCATATGAAATGCGACCTTAAATCCGCGATCCCGACATTTTTTAGCGGCTTCGATGCGTTCCTGAAAGCGAGCCGTACCGTGTTCCTCCTTTTCAATGAGGTAAGCCGGATTAATGGACCAGCTGACAACAACATTTCCCGCGTGCGCGAGATCTAAAAACTGATCAACTTTTGCAGACTTCGTTTTAAACTCAAGAGTCCATTTCGGATACTTTTTAAAAAATGGAATCAGCTTTCGGGAAAAAAGACTGAGGTCGTCCATCGAAAGGGAATCAATTACTTCACCCGTGCCTACGCGGAACGGTTGGTCCGAATGTAGCTCCGCCATCTCCTCGAGCTCCACAAGAGCCGAATCGATATTTGAATACAGAGTCATGGTCGGCGTGTTGATATAGCTCTGTAAGTAGCAATAAGAGCAATTCATATTGCACTGAAGGCCGAGATTAAGAACGTGATAGTTGCAGCAGTTTAAGACCTTTTTCTGAGTGGCTCCTGGACAGCGTTTGAAAAAGTGTCCTTTGAAAGGCGTTATGTAGAGCAGACGCTTAGACTGATTAAATTGTTTCGCGGTTAATTCGCCTTTAACATTTTGCAGAGGGGCCTTGGCGACTCGTTCGATTTTCTCTGAAGAAAAAACAGATCGAACTCTTTCTGCGAGTTCAGAGCTCCAACTTTCGTCATGAATATAGATTTTCTCGATTTGCGATAAAAGATCTTGCGAAATGAGGAGACTCATTGCGGTGTCTCCGCTTGCTGAAGATCTTTGTGCCATTGTTCAGCTGCTTTAAGTAAACCTTCACTTTGTTTTTTCAACTCCTCAGGTGTTGACGAGCAAATCTTCATTTCTAAAAAGCTGCGGTCGCCTTTACGGACCCATTTTACTTCTATATTTCGAGGCCAAGTGATCTGGCTCATCTGCGACTTTACAGCGGAGTCTTGCGAAGCCGTTTCAGGATAACGAAGTTTGCGAATCGTTTCGAACCACTCTTGCTCATTCGAAAAAGGCGGAATTATTTTATTC
>JBFWYS010000041.1:0-13089 GCA_050186175.1 Pseudobdellovibrionaceae bacterium | reverse complement strand
GTAGCTTCCACATCTGCTTGTGCAATCGCTGGAGGGGTTGAAAAACAAATTCCATAGATCTCAAGATCCGAAAGTTCAACAGACATAGCTGAATTTCGAACTGATAAGCCCGAAGTTTCAATTGCCGCAAGCGAACCAGACAACGTCAGTGTCTCGGCCGCTTCACTTGAAGTACTATCACTACTTTTTTTGCTGCTGCAACCGGCATTCATCAATGCGCCGATGGCAAACAAAGTAATTAACAAATTCTTTTTCATTACAAACATCTCCTTATGTTGGCAGTTTCATAGATCGTCATTTTTTGCTGACCTACTATGTTCCTCATAAATTAATCCCGGTGTAAATGAGTTTATTGTCGGGTCTAGGTGATCCGCTTAAAAAATGACGAAACACAAATTTTCTCGCCGCGTAAGAACACAGATTTCAAACTTATTGAGTAAGACGATTAGACCTTAGCCCGTATCAAACATGAAAAAGCACAAACTTTTTGTCCAAAAAATATGCAATGAGATTCTATAAGTTTTTGCCGCGTAAATATGGTCATCGCTGCAGCTAGGAACAATATAAGCGTTATAAAAACTTATCGCTTGATCGTCTCTTGCTCTAATCGAGAAAGAGTCTTTTTTTCAGCCGCGATTTGGGCGCGAAGTGATTTTGATTTTTTTATATATATAGATAATTTTTTAGGCTCTTTGATAGCTGCTAAGGATTTTTTGCCTTCATTTTCTTTTAGCTCAGACTCTAAAGAATCCAGACGTTTTCGGGCTTCTACTATTTTGCGTCCTTTTGCATCCTTTTCTATTTTCTGGTTCATGCCCAGTCCCATTTGAATCTGCTGAGCAATCCTCATATTTTCAGCATCATTAAGTTTTTTTTGACTCGGCGTACTTGCGTAAGAAATAGATGTAAGAGTGCAGATAAGCACCGACGCAGAAAATATCAAAAAAAGATTCATAAAGCCTCCATCGTCTTTCGAGCGTGCCCGGACTCATTTTTTTTGTCAATCGCCAGGAAGTGGTCCCTAAAAGATAAATTTCGGATTTAAAAATAGAATTTTGGATTTCTTTGCACTTCAAAATCGAGTTCTGCTATGCGCTTTGCAGATCCGGGCTGCGGCACGTAGTGATGCAGCCCGAAGCTGCAATGCGGCCCGGGCCGTTTGGCCCGGAATAGCAGGTGTTTGAGACTTTTGAAGTGCAAAGAAATCCAAAATTCTATTTTTAAATCCGAAATTTATCTTTTAGGAACCACTTCCTGGCAAGAAATCATTCGTCCAAAATATAGTTCATCGGATCAACCGGAACGCCGTTTACGCGCACTTCATAGTGACAGTGAGGGCCTGTTGACCGGCCCGTATTTCCGACGGCCGAGATCACGTCCCAACGGTTGACTCTTTGTCCAACCGTTACGTAGATCTGTGAGTTGTGCGCGAACCTTGTGCTCACGCCGTAACCGTGATCGATCGACACTAACTTTCCATAACTTTCATCGAAGCCCGCAAATGTAACGACTCCGTCAGCGGGCGCAAAGACCGGTGATCCCGGAGCCGCGGCCATATCAAGACCTGCGTGCATAACGGGTTTTCCGGTGAAGGGCGAAATCCGATAACCAAATCGAGATGTGAACCAGCCTTTCGCAGGACGAATGCTTGGAGTTGCGTTTAAAAGACTTTGTCGCTCCGAAAGTTTTTCCCATAGATCGAGAACACTTTGTTCCTTGAGCTGAGTTTCTTTAACAGCGCGGTCGATTCGGATTGCAAGAGTCGCATAATCGCGACTTCCCTCAATGCTGAGCTCCCCTGATGAGGCGTCTACAGGAGGCTTTTCCATCATTGGTTGATCTTGGGCCGCGACTTCTTCAACCGGAGGGCGATCTTCCATCGGAACTTCGCCTTCCTCTACAGCTTGTCCCGGTTTTGGCTGAGCTCCCATGGCCAGGCGCAATTCTCTGTCTTCGTCATCAACGTTGGTGATCAATTTTAATTTTGTAGAAAAAGTTTTAACTCTTTCAAGGGCGTTTTCGAGAGCATTGACTTTGGTTTCAACGATCTGAAATTGCTTTTCGAGATGGGTGTTTTCTGCTTTCAATTTTTTATTTTCGACCGATTGAACGAGCAGACCAAAATAATCCACAAGACCTGCGACCGCTGCCACAAAAAGAATCGCGCTCAAGAATCCGATGGCCTTCACCCAAACTGCGGAGACCACAAGTTTTCTTGTGACCCCAGCATCGTTTGTTACAATAAAAAAGGTGATTTTCTTTTTTTCCAAATATCCTCGCGCTTAACTAAATTCCAAAACCATAACAGTGACATTGTCATCTCCCCCATTGGCCTTTGCTTGGTCAATAAGTTTTCCAACAAGTCTTTCGGTGGGCACATTTTGAATTATTTTAAGAATGTCATCAAACGGGACAAGACCCGAAAGTCCATCTGAGCAAAAGATATATATTTCACCCTTTTGAACCTCTCGTTCGATCACATCGCAGTCGACATCTCGTTCGTATCCAACGCTCCGAGTGATGATATTCTTATTTGCGTAGCTTCGTGCTTGCTCCTCGGTAATAAGGCCTGCCCGAATTTGCTCGTTAATTAAAGAGTGATCTTCGGTGAGTAGCCAAAGCATTTCATTTTTATAAAAGTAAGAACGGGAATCGCCGACGTTGCCAATAAAAAGAGTTTTGCCACGCAAATAAGACAGGACCATGGTCGTGCCCATGCCCGTAAGATGAGGTGCATTTTCCGTGGCTTTATCAAAGATCCGCTGACTGGCCTCACGATACGCCATTTTCAAAAGCTCCTGCGGATGAATGTCCCGGTTTTCTCTAACTATGATTTGAACAGTTTCAACGGCCATAGACGAAGCGACTTCTCCGCCCAAATGACCACCCATTCCGTCGGCAACTATAAAAAGACCCAAATCTTCGTCGATCAAATACGAATCCTGATTCGTTTCCCGTTTCAGGCCTTTGTCAGTTGTACACCAAACATTTAATTCCATTTTTCTCCGAATGCCAGCTGCTGGATCATTTTTGCACGATCTTTTGCAAAAGAAAACCTCGTTCCAACCTAGACTAAAGTTTTAAATATAAAAAACAAGAATTTTGCACCTCTTTTGATCTCTTTTTTTGTTTCCAAACTGCCGAAAAGTAGATTCGAGGTGCCCATGGAAGTTTTCAGAAAGTTCAAAGAATTTTCCAAGAAAAACTTAGTTGTTTTCATTGTCGCATCTTTGCTTTTTCACCTCTTTTCCTTTTCGACCTTTTTAAAAGTTGGAGATTGGCTCCCAAAAACTGAAAAAAGGGAAATTATCACGGTTGAATATGTATCCGAGCTTCCACCAAGCCCAACCGAGCTCGATCAAAAAATTGAAAAACTGAAACAAAAAGTGGCGAAGCTTAAAAAACAAGTCGTTGAGCAAGAAGATCGTGTAAACGATGAAACCCCGGATGACTCTCGCTTTCTTAGTAAACACAATCAGACCGTAAAAAATCAAACTGTGGCTAAAAATCATGGACAATTTCAAAATTCGGCGAATAAGGAAGCCCAAAGAAAAGGCAGCGCTTTTACAAATCACGATGCCGAGAGACAAAAGTCACAAGAAGCGAAGCAAAAAGGTGGATCAGAAGCGTTCACTGCCAACGGACTTCCAACACTCAAAGCTTTAGTTCCAGGAGTCGATTGGAAACAAGCAGCTGAAAAAAGTCGTGAAAAAATTGAACGCAGTGGTTTGGAAGAAAGTACATCTTCAACACAGGCCGCTGTTAGCCAGACTCGAGATCATATTGAAGATGCAAGTTCCGGTTTGGAAACACTTCTCTCAACTCGCGAGTTTGTTTATTACTCCTATTACAATCGCATCCGCAATCAGCTAGCTCAATATTGGGAACCTAAAGTTAAAGACAAAATGGTTCATATTTTCAAACAGGGTCGGTCTATTGCGTCTTCAGAGAATAGAGTAACTCAGGTGATTGTTGTCCTAGACCCGATGGGAATTCTCGTTGGCGTGCAAGTGATTGGTGAATCTGGAGTTAGAGAACTCGACGATGCCGCTATCGAAGCTTTTCGTGCAGCGGGTCCATTTCCGAATCCTCCAAAGGGAATTGTCGAGCAAGATGGCAAAATTAAAATTCGCTGGGACTTCGTAATCGAAGCATGATGACGCAATATTGCCATAGAGCTTAAACTCGACTCTCCGACTCGCCCCATGATACCAACATCTATGATTTTTTTCTGGAATTTTAAAGGAGAATCAAGTGGATAAGTCCTTAAGTCGTAAAATTTTTGAACGCATCGCTTTGCGAGCGCATTACCTAGCGACGCAGATGATTTTCCAGGCCAATCACCGTGATGACAAAGAAAAAGGCGATCCAAAAATTGGCGGTCACATTGCTGCCTCGGCGAGCGCTTTACATATTTTGGGTGCGCTTCACTTAGCGGTCAAAACTGGCTTCGATCACATTGCCAACAAACCGCATGCGTCTCCAGCAGATCATTCATACAACTATCTTTTAGATTTATTTTTGAAACCAGATTTTTCAAAGTTATCTCAGGAAGACTGTGACATTGCGATGATGGGCCTTCGCAAATATTCTCAGAACGGCGAACCTGTCTTTCAATCTTACCACTCAGCCTACGATTCGGATCACCATAACTTCTTCCCGTCTGGAACTGTTGGCATTCCTCCAGTGAATGCGGGTTACATGGCGCTTGCCTACCGTTTTGCAAAAGAGCACGGTTACGAAGTTCCGGAGAATGCACACTTCTGGTCAATCGTGGGAGACTCCGAATTCCGCGAAGGTTCAATGTTTGAAGCCACTCCTGATTTTGCAGAACGTGAGTTGGGAAATTTGACTTGGATCGTGGATTACAATCGTCAAAGTTTAGATGGCCACCGCATCACAAATGACAAAATCATGGGTGGAAACGATGCCGACCGCATCGAGAAAACAATGGCTGCAAACGGATGGGAAGTGATTCAATTACGTCACGGTTCTCTTCGTCTTGAAATTTTCAAACGTCCAGGCGGAAACGCTTACAAACAATTTCTTGAACAAGATCTTAAAGATTACGAATTGCAAGCTTTGCTTCTTGTTCAAGATATGAAAGCTCTTAAAAAAGGCATGGCAAAAGAACATCCTAGCTTGAAAAAAGTTTTGGATGGCATGACAGAAGAAGAATTATATCGTTCACTACGTGATTTGGGTGGACACGACTTTAATCAGCTCGTGGATACTTTTGAAAAATGCCGCGTTCCTGGTCGCAAGAAACCGAGTATCGTAATTGCTCATACTCTTAAAGGCTGGGGCCTCAAAATGGCGGCAGCGCCCGGAAATCACTCTGCGCTTCTTCATCAAGAAGAAATGGATGAACTTAAAAAACGTGAAGGCATTTCTGGCGGCAAACTTTTCGAAAGATTCGCTACCTCGACTCCTGAAGGAAAATTTTTAAAACAAAGAGGCGAAGAGCTTTATTCACAAATCAAAGCTCAGAACTCTTTAAAAGAAAAAAATCAAAAGTTTTTCTTAAAGAAGTTTACGGAGTTCGGAGAAATTCCAGGTTCGCTCGATATTTCTATAAAAATGGCGAGCTACCCTCACACTCAATGGATGCTCGGTCAGTTAACGGCGAAACTCGTTCGTATTGCGAATACTCCGCAGACTGAAAAGGAATTAAAGCAAGGTCAGAAGCTTTTGGCTGACACTGAAAAGGTTTGGAAGACACCTTCTGAACTTTTGGTCACAATGGCTCCTGATGTTGGAACTAGTACGAACTTGAATCCGGCGATGGACGGAAAAATCTTTGGCGCGCCGATCGTTCCTGATTACGAATCTAATTTCGATGTAAAAGATCACAAACTTCCCGACCTCGTTCCTGGGGAAGAGATTTCAGATCGTTTCTTACGTTTTGAAATCGTTGAGGGAAATGTGATGTCTTGCATGGGTTCGTTCGGACGAATGCGCGATGTTTTGGGAATTCCTTTGATGCCTCTGATGACCGTATATGATTTCTTCGTGAAACGCGCACTTGATCAATATTTTTATAACCTGTACTGGAAGTCATCTTTCATACTCGTGGGAACTCCGAGCGGAGTGACTTTATCACCTGAGGGAGCCCAACACGGATGGAAGTCTGACTTTCAAATTCCAAATCAAATCACTTGGGAGCCTTTTTTCTGCCAAGAGTTGGATTGGATTGTCTGCGATTCAATGAGACGTCACTACATGAACGACAATGCCGGAAGATCTGGTGTTTTAATCCGTGGGGTCACTCGCGGAGTAGAACAAAAAGACATGCTTACCTATTTGAAAAAACAAGCCCGTTTCAAACAAACAGGTGGTCAGGCAATTTGTAGAGCAGAGTTCCCGCTTGAAGGGGCCGCAGTTGAGACAGACTTAGCTACTTGGGAAGACACCCAAATTCTTGAAACAATTAAAAATGAAGTTTTAAGTGGAGCTTACTACCTCATCGACTATCGTGGTTATGCGGGTTATGAGCCCGGGGACAATATTGTTAATATTCTTGCCATGGGAGCTCTTACAACAGAGGCAATCAAAGCTTCTGAAGAGCTCTTAAAACGCGGAATTTATGCAAATGTGATTGTTGTGACAAGTTCAGACCTTGTCTGCGGAAACTTGGCCCACGATACGAACTATCACCTCTTAAAAGAAGTCTTGGGTTTGACTGGCAACCTTCACCTACATAACACTGAGAACATGACCGGCGCTGAAGTTGCTACTCTAGCAGGTCGCAGAATTCCTATGATTAGCGTTCATGATGGTGAGCCTGGCATCTTAGACAACGTCGGTTCTATTCTTGGCGTTAGACAAGAATCCTGTGCCGTTCGTAAACATTCTAAATGTGGTCGCCCACAAGATGTTTACCACTTCCATGGAATTGATGCTGAAGCTGTAATGGAAGCCGCTGGCAAGGCCTTGTCAGAAACAGCACTTGAACAAATTGTAGTCTCAGAGCAAGCTTTAAATGAGGCGAGCCAAATGGATGCGACAGCAAGCCGCTGGCAAGATCTATGGCCGGTAAAGACAAATGGAACTCAACATAAACACTGATTCTAATTCTCTGCCTTATAACGGGGAACTTTTTAAAGCATCCCCCAAAAAGTTCAGAGAAACAATTTTGTTAGTGCCTTTTTATGAAGGCACTCGAAGCCAGATGCAAAGACATATTGATTATCTTCTATCTCTCGGATTTGATGTCGCAACTTTTGAAATCGTGAATCAGGTCCTACTCAAGACATTACCAATTTCGACCGAATTTAAATTTGGACTTAAACATGTTTGGGCCGATCAAGTTGAGAGAATGCTTTCGGAGTTGCCGGGACAGAAAATCGTATTCTCACTTTCGAATCCTTCAGCAGGAGCGATTGAAGCGATCGGCAGAAGACAAGGTGGAGATGTTAAAGCTCTGATTTGCGATGGTGGACCTAACGCCTATCATTTTAAACCTCTTATGAATCTGTATCATCAAAGAGATCCAGGAATTTCTTTTCCGATGAAAATAATTAAGGTTGCAATGGGGTATGTGCTTTTGAGTCCAGTATGGGCGACGCAACTCAAATACGATTTATCTCGGTTTCCAAAAAATTTTCCGATCTTATCGATTCGCGGCTGGAAAGATCCACTTATCAGCCCCCACAATATCGACCAAGTTTTTGAACCTCACTCGCAACTCAACTGGCAAAAACTCTCTTTGCCTGATGGCGAACATTTAGATGGACTCAAAAATTTTGCAGATGATTATAAGCCCGTTGTTGAAAGATTCCTACAAAAAGTGGCAACACCCGCTTAACTGACGAGTGCCTTCTCTATCCCCAACGGAACACCCAACACTGAACTCACGGCTTTTAAGACCGCCCATTCATCATCTGAACAATGACCATCAGATTGAATGGCCGCTTTCATAGCGACAACAATCTTTTCGGCGTCAAGGGGACGCAAGTTCTGAAATTTTGAGAGCGTTTGCAAAAAAAATGGGCCTGAACATTGTTCCCGAGGAAGAATGGTCATTCCGTTTAAACTCAGTGCGTGCATTCCGACATTAAAAGATTTTAGTGAATCTTTTGCGTTAGCTGTGGAATATGCGAGGGCTGACATCAAAACATGAATGGGTGTCAGAAGTTGACCCAAGCGATCCGTTGTTCCCGTGAATCGAATTTGTGTTGGCAATAGAGCCAGTTCTGCGAGTTTTAAAAGACTGTTGCGAAATACAGAATTCGTTCCTTGAGTTTGCATGGTCCTAACGAGCCTATCTAAAAAAAGTTTTTTGTCTTTCTCGTCTAATTTTTTTAATGTCTCAAGAGCAAGGTCAAAAATAACAAAACGTTCGGCCCGAGGGATCTGCGTCTGTCCACTGAAAAAAATCTCCTCCACTTGTCGCATTGCCTTTTGCGTGTCGGAAAGGTCTTCTCGCATTTGCTGCGGAAGACTTGCAAGAATAGCTACCGTTTGGATTTTATTATCGATTGTCGTCTTTTTCTCTGGCGATGTCTCAACTTTTCGGGCCGGTTTCCCAAGTTCCTGAAGTAAATTTGGCGAAATGCGACGAATACGATCCTCAAGAGGAGGATGAGTTGCAAAAAGTCCTGATCCCAATGAGAGGGCATTGGCGATGAACATATGACTCACTTCTTCCGTATAAGGACTGCGAACTTTTCCTTTTTCACTGTGAGCTTGAATTTTTACGAGTGCCGAACCAATTCCAAGGGGATTACGTGTAAACTGAACGGCCGAGGCGTCGGCCAAATATTCTCTTTGTTTTGAAAATCCAGCTTTAATAATTTTAGCTGCTAAAAGTCCTATGGATCCGATCACCCACAAAACAATTCCTAGAATAATTTGAGCTCCACCATCTTTATTTCGTCGACTGTTACTTCTAGAAGTCGAGCGCATCAACACCAATCCGATTTCGCTGATCACCAAGATTCCTGCGAGCCATCCCGTCAACTGCAAATTCAGTTTCATATCGCCGTTGAGAATGTGACTGAACTCATGACCAATGACTCCTTGAAGTTCATCTCGATTCATTTGATCTAAAAGTCCCTGAGTAACTCCAATAACACATGTGTGAATATCAAATCCTGCTGCAAAGGCGTTTATACTTTGTTCATGATCAAGAACAAAAACTTGCGGAACTCTGCAACCCGATGCAATTGCCATTTCCTCCACCACGTTAAGCAAGACTTTTTCTTGAGGCGATGCCGTTTCTCGACTAAGGCGTCGGCCGCCTAAATGAGCTGCGATAAAAGCACCCCCACCGGATTTGAGTCTCTTCATCCGAGCCCATGAGGTAAGACCGATAATAGTCGCCGTGATCCCAAAACAAATTGCCAAAGCCGAGACTGGAAATTCTTGTGTAGAAATTTTGTGAGAAAAGATAATTTTAGAATTTAAAAGGACAATTGCAATTGCCATCGTCGTGAGCCCGGCGACCAATACCACAGCAATTATGAAATAGACCACCAACCAACTACTTTTTTGTCGAGCTAATTCTTGCTGTTGATAAAATGAAGTCACTTTTGGGGCCTTCAATTAAAGGAGACTTTAACGTTTTCTTTTTCAATCGGATTTTGAATCTCGAATGAAGTTCCTGGCTGAAAATTAAATGCTCCTGCCAAAATCGAATTCGGAAAAACCTCGCGAGTATTATTGTAAGCCAAGACAGAATCATTAAAAGCCTGACGAGCAAAAGAAATTTTATTTTCCGTTGAAGTAAGTTCCTCCATCAACTGGTTCATCGTTGTGTTAGATTTGAGTTCAGGATAGGCCTCAACACTCACGCGCAGTTGACCCATTGAATTTCTGAGATGGCTCTCGGCATTCATGAAAGACTTCATCGCCTCAGCATTACTTGGATCGGCCGCCACTGTTTTTTCGAGACGAACAGCTTCATTGCGAGCAGCGATCACAGCCTCGAGGGTCTCGCGTTCGTGTTTTAAATAACCCTTTGCCGTTTCAACTAAATTTGGAATTAGGTCATAACGCCGTTTGAGCTGCACATCGATTTGCGAGAAAGCGTTTTTCATTTGATTTCTGAAACTGACAAGCTTGTTATAAATTGAAATTACGAAGAAAACACACACCACCAAAATACCAACTACGATAACTCCAATCACAAGATCCCCCAAAAGTTATACCCTTAGAATATACTTTGAAATGAACACGTAGTACGCGACCTAGGTCTTAAAAAGCTAAGGCAACGAGGAATAGTGATCGCCGTTAAAGCGGTACAAGAGATGACCCACAGATTGGATTTTATCTGTGTCTGCATTGTAGAAGTTTCCCTTGCGGGTCACGCGAACGTGATACAAACCTTCTTGGGTCTTCGATTTATCGACCGAAACCTCACTCGTCCATGCAAAACATTGATCTTCACCCTCTTTAGCTTTTGCATCGCAGTTTTCTTTATTATTAGATGCAATAAATAAATGACCTCTATATCCTAAAGATTCTGGGGAAACTTCAAAAAGCCCTAGAACTTCCGAAGAAACTCCTTGAGCGAGATCTGACATTGCAAAAGTCATTGCGAATCGATCTTTTCCGATCTCAATAAGCTCAGGAGACTTAGTTGGCGGAGCCTCTCCGTATGTTTCTAGATCCAGAAAAGTATTTTGCACTTTGATGGTTTCCCAATTGGTGTCTTTTTTCTCCTGAAGAACCATTTGAACTTCTGGCGCATCGGCCTCCACCTCTTCCTTATCCTCGGAGTCCGCTAGATCCATTAACTGAATTTTATAATCCTTGCCACTGATCTTGAATTCCCATTCGAACCAGCGCCTAGTTTCAGCAGAATTCCCGCTCATGGCAACGGGTTTGGCCTCTTCGCTGGCTGGATATTGTTCGCATTCCTTTGCGAATAATCCTCGGCTGGTCGAGGCAAATCCCAAAATGAGAATCAGACACATCATAATAACCGAAGTTAGAACAGCAGCATTTTTGCTTAAATTAATTTTTCCTTGAAGGCGCATTTTTCCGAGAACTACAAATGTTCCTACAGCAACAACCAGAGCTATTAGAATAGGACCGGCAATTGAGAGAAGAGCCATCGGTGCGCTGGTTTCACAAGCCATAATACGAATCCTTTCCCTGTGTGTCTCAATATGAAACCACAGCCTTCATTCTCAAGGCTACTCTTTTTAAGACCGATATAAAGATATGTCGTTAAAATGCCGTTTGCCTAGTTTCAAGAGAAGAGCCCTGGCTTTTTCCATTGATTTTTATCTTCAACTCTCTCTGTATTTAGGTTTCTTTATTTTTTCTCTTATAATGGATTGGGTAAAACAAGATCCACTGACAGGTTCAGTTTATATGGACTCTCTTTTCCTTTTCGGCAGCGTCCTATGGGTTCTTTGTATTACATTTATGTTTCAAATTTACTTCATCGCTAAATTTGGAGCGACGCCAGGTAAAATGGCTCTCGGTCTAAGGATCCAAGATTTTCTCACCGGAAAAAGAATCTCCTTTCGGGCTGCTTTTTTGCGTATGCTTTTTAATTATATTTCTTATTTTTGCGGTTGGCTTCTTTATGCAACGGCCTGGTATTCAACGAACCGAAGACATTTAGGTGATCAGATCGCAAGAAGTATTGTTGTTACACAAGATTTTCAAAGAGGACAAACCCGTTACAAAGCTCGACCCATTCTTGCCTCATTCGTCCTAGCATTTATTGCGTTTCCGGTTGCTATGAAAAAAGCCGAAAGCCTTAAAAGAACTCTCGCGTGGAACCAAAATCAAACTCACGTTGTATTCAGCACTTTAAGAAAAACACAGCATCCCGAATTTCAAAAAAGCGTTTTTACGACAGCAAAGAAAAGCATTTCAGAAGCAAGACAACCCGCTTCAGAGAATTAGATTTCTTTCTTTATGATCTCTTCACAACTTTGCTTTTTTTCGCCAGAAAGGGCTTGTTTTTCTAAAAGTCCTTCGCAAGAATTTTTCATCTTTTTCTCAGAATCAATTAGTTCACCAATATATTTCTGATCGTAATTGCCCCAGCATTTTTTAAAGAGAATTTCCTTAGCCATTGAGACTTCGCTTGCAGCCGCGTCTGCTCCCATGGCATTTGCCAACGCCTTTTTTACTTTTGGATTTTGACACTGCGTTTTTTCTGCCTTGGTCTTTAAAGACATATAAAAATAAGGGATACCCGCAATCATCGAGATGGCCTTAGATACAAGAATTCCAGCCTGAAAAGCAAGATTCGTATTGTTCAGGTCTTGAGCGACGAAGTCTTGAAACTGAAGATTGCAGTCCTCAATTTTATTTTTGTTCTTTAAACATTGCTCAAATGCTTTGAGACCAACAACAGAACGCTCAGGCAAAAACATCTTGTGATCACGGATCGCCGGATACTTTTCAAGAGCAACGGCAGAAGTTTTTAGAACCTCCGACGGATTCCTCTCCCCCAACAACTCCTTCATCCGTTCCAAAGTCGCTCTTGCAACATGAGCCGTCCATTTGTCGTTTCGTTCAGATGGATCAACAGATTCCGCCTTCTCGAGAATTCCTTTGAAGTCGCCTTTCTGGATGAGATTTTCTATTTCTTTGTTAGAGGTGGCCTGAGCCTTGGATTGCAAGACAAAGAAAAATAGAAACAAGTAAACGAAAAGACGAACATTCATGACAAGTCCTTTAAAAAATTTCGGCCCTTAAAAGGATATTAAGGGCTGCGCAGCGTTTTCAAATATTATTTTGCGAACAGGGAGGGAATTAAAAAAATCACTCTCTTTCTAGACCAATTAATAGCTTTTTGCTGAGTGTTTTCAACTTCATTCCATGGAGGGCAGAGTCTGGGACTTTTTCAAAAACAAATCCTATTGGCGATGGTGAAGTGAGTTTAAATATTTTTTCTCTATCTCCACCCGCATTGTTAATCACAAACGACACCTGACTTCCCATCGTGTCCGATGCCCACTGGCTACCTCTGTTTTCTACCTCTGGCGTCACATTCAATGCGATTCCGGCACCTCGCATTTTTTCAGGATCAAAATATACATCGGATAAAGTAAATCCCTTGTCTGAAAAATCAACTCTCGACATCATATAAGTTCAATTATACGTAGCTTTTTGGGAGTA
>JBFWYS010000040.1:0-13273 GCA_050186175.1 Pseudobdellovibrionaceae bacterium | reverse complement strand
GGATCCCGGTAGTCGCTGGCTTCTTGCGCCAAGCAGGTAAACTACTCGTAGGACAGCGTCCCGAAACTCATAGCCTTGCGGGGCAATGGGAATTTCCGGGTGGAAAAATTGAATCGGGAGAACCTCCTGAAATAGCCTTGCAAAGAGAACTTCGTGAAGAGCTCGGCATCGAAGCCGAAATCGGAGATTTAAAGATTGCTTGCACACATTCTTACGGTGAAATCAATATCCTCATTCTTTTTTACGAAGTGAGATACTGGAAGGGCGAACCTAAGGCCCAACACCATTTGCAACTTGACTGGATTAATCCGGAAGAGCTCAACACAAGAGCCATTCCGGAAGCCAATAAAAAAATTCTCCCTCGAATTTTTAAAGTGCTCGGGGTTTGAGGATGACAAGAGTCCTCGTCGTCGCAGAAAGTTTGTATCCTTTTTGCTGGCCACTGGCTCTCACTCTCAAACAACAACAATTTGAAGTTACAATTTTAACATCTAAAGAATCAAATCCCATCGAGAAGTCTGGCATACAGATTATCCCATGCTTCGAAAAATGGTCGATTAAAGAATTTGCGCAGTTACTGCCGATCATGATTCGTTTACAGCCGCAAATTATTCATTTTATACAGCCCTCAAAAAAGTTTTCGCAGTCTTGGTCTCCAGCTTTTCATCTGTTGGCAGTAGCGGCGCGTTTGTGGCCCAACGCTAAAGTTGTCACTTCTATTCTTGATGTTTCGGATGATTATCCACTGACTTCGTGGATGCTTCCTCTTCTGCAAAACTCGGATCTGATCACGGCTTCGAGTGATCATTTGGTTGCAACTCTTAAAACCGAAAATAACTTTCGAAGTGATCAGATTTGCAGTTCGCTCCCACCGCTCATTGAAAATAATGAATTGCAGCTCGAGGTCGATGAACGAATTCCAGCTCTAAAACCTTACGTTTTCGTGCCTTGCCGATGGATGGAACAAATCCTGAACTGCTCTCAATCCGTTCCCATGATCGAACTTCTTCTTGACCACGATCCATTACTCAATCTTGTTTTTTCCGGAAGTTGGGAGAATGTACCGCTTCGAACTCGCAAAACTTTCTGGGAAAATCCCCAAATTAAAAAATTTGAAAACAGAATGCTTGTTCTTGGCGACAATAGGACACATATTTGGCCCGCGTGGATTAAAAACAGTCTCTTTACTCTTCCCGCAATCGTAAACCTTTCACGACCTGAGCTCTGGCTTTGTTCACGAAGCAGTTTAGAAATGCAAAGACCCTCTGTTCTTACGCTTGCTCAAGTCGAGCAAGACTCCCTTCCACTCGAATCAGGCCGTAATTGTTGGATTCTTAAAAACAGTCCCTATACGAGAAGCTTGGCCGAAATCTTAATCTTAAAAAAAATAGAACAATTGACCTGGACTCAAGGAGAGTTTGGCGAGGCTTATCTCGATAAGCCAGGCAATCGATTGAGCCGATTGTATATAGAAGCTCAGTTGGACTCTATCTCTAAAGACAGGTAAAATAGCTAAACCGGAGGTTTACATTTAATAATCATGAGCCGAAAACCGCTGAACAAAGTTTACAACATTTGCCTAGTCGCCCAGCACTTTCCAATTTTAGGGAGAGCATCGGATCATGGTTTTCTATGGCCCATTGCAAAGGGACTTGCAGCTGCCGGCCATGAAGTTACAGTTTTATCAGCTCGTAGCCCTATGGGAAAATCCGAAATCGTGCGTGATAAAGTAAAAGCTTATTACCTCTATGAGGGCACTCCGAATCTCTCCGGTCTCAAATTTGAAGATGCTGTTTACGAAAAGTTTTTAACTCTTCACTCTCAAAAACCATTTGATTTAGTTCATTCGATCGATGCTTCGGGTTACAAAATAGCTAGACAAAAAAGGCAGCTCCGACTGGCTGTTGCTTATGACGTAGAAGCCACTCAAATGTCGCAATTATTTTCTATTTACGGAATGGCCCAGGACACGATTAGTAGTTTGCTCTCAACTAGTTTTGCTGTGGCCTACAAATTCGCAACCACTTACTACGGTCACGATCGCGCCCTGCTTGACACTGCCGATGGAATTTTTGTAACCAGCCCTCAACAACGAATCGTTCTGGAAAGATATTATCTCTATCCTGATTATCACACCTACTCTGTGCCTTATGGTATTGAACTCGGTGATTTAACGGTCAAAGAACCATCCACCCAATTGAAACAAGAATTGGGAATTCCTGAAAAGGCCCATATCGTAGTGACTCTTTCGGATATGACCGAGATCGGCGAGTTAAAAAATCTTTTAGTCGCCTTTGAAAGAGTTGCTGTTAAAAAGCCAAATGCGTATTTGATTATTGTCGGTAATGGCTCACTTTGGAAAAAAGTCGAATACGAGGTATTAAATCTAGCCCTCGGCCGACGTGTAATTATGACCGGAGCTATTAAGACCCAAGAAGTGGGGGACTATCTGGCACTTGCCGATGTCTTTGTGAATTTAAGCTCGCGAACAACGGGATTTGAGCCAAGCATCATCGAGGCTATGGCTTACAAAAAAGTAATTATTGGTTCCGAAGTCAGCCCCATTGCAAATATAGTTGAGGATGGTCAGGATGGATTTCTTCTAAGGCCGGCTGACACTCAAAGTCTGTCGCAATTGCTCCTCGAAATCTTTAATGGCCAGATCCCCGTAACCGATATCGGCGAAAGGGCTCGCACCAAAGTTATCAACATTTTTGACACAAAAAAAATGGTCGAAGCCATTGTCGCGGCTTATCGAAAGATCCTAAGTGAGTCAGGACTGTATAAAATGGTCCAGGTTGAATCTGACGCCAGGTAGCACAAGATAAAAGTCCTCGTCAGCATTAAATACTTCAGTATAATTGAGACGTTATGACAAAAGCAGATTTGATCAATTTGATCGCCGAGAAAGCTAATATAACTCGCGTGAAAGCGGAAACTGTCGTCAATACCATTTTTGATTCGATGGTTGAAGCTCTCATGAGAAATGACAGAATCGAAATTCGTGGATTCGGTTCATTTGTAAATCGTAAGTACGATTCTTACAAAGGACGCAATCCAAGAACAGGTGAAGTCATAAATGTCGACGAAAAGAAACTTCCGTTTTTTAAAGTCGGTAAAGAGTTAAAAGAAGAAATCAATCAAGGCGCTTCAAAAAAATAATGATTCGCATGGGGACGGTCTTGCCGTCCTTCGGAGTACGGCGGTTTTACACCGCTTTTCTTTTTATTTTATTAAAACCAATCCCTTTACATTATTGAAATGCAATAGATGTTAACTGACCCCATTCATTGGGGAGTTTGTCTCTAATTCCTCTACGCTACCACGGCGGATTTCTTACTCTTTTCAAATCTGGTTATTGACCGCCTTGGTGAACCCTGATTTGCGAAGCAAATCAGGGTTGTCGTCCGACTCACAAAACCCTGTAAAGTATCAAAAATTCGTGGAGGACGAAGTGGAGACTGCACGAAAACTCCCCAATGAACGGGGTCAGTTTGTAATAGATGTTTCAAGCCTGTCTCACACAAACTGAATCTTTTCCGCATCTTCGCCCTCGGCTATAACGCGAGCTTTTGAGGTGCAGATAAAAGCACTCGGACGGTCTTCAGCAAAAGCCGTAAATAAAGATGAAATATAATTCATTTCTACATGAATCGCCTTTGGACGAAAAGGGACCGTATTTCCTGAATGATGATGTTCACGGATAATATGTTTTGGAACCTCGATCGTTTTAACTGAAACAAAGTCGACCAACGCTTCTTGGGCGCAATACAAAAGCTCCTGCGAAATCTGTGTCGGCCTCTGATAGAGTACAAACCATTCGTAAACAGATAAATCTAAGAGTGAATAGGCACAAACCGAAAAGAAATTTAAACTTCTATAGATCTGAACCATATTCTGGCCATAGATTTCGATGAGTGTGTCTCTTTCTAAAGTCTTCCAAAACTCTTCACTCACGTGAAGATCGTAGTGAGCGAGAGCTTTACGCAAGAACATCTCTTCGAGCGTGGCGGGATCTCGAGAGACACCGTCTTCCATCGTAGGTTCGATAAAAGCGCACCAAGTTTTAAAGGAGGCCGTAATTTCCTGCACTTTTTCTTTAGGCATTTGCTCGAGACGCTCGAGTGCATTGATGGAGTAAGGCTCAACATTATATCCATAGTGCCTTACGAGCTCCGAAAATCTACATAGTGTTCTTATCAGATCCTGATTTGTAGAGTCTTGCCAGATCGCAAATACATTTAACTCGGTCTGATTATAATTGCTTAAAATCTTATGTTCTCTCATCTAAGTTGCATCCTATATTAATCTGGCGCTTTCCCGTAACAAACCAGCATCTTGTTTGTTTGTCTCAATAATGATCCCTTCCAAAACCGTGCCTAACGGGCATCCGTTTAACTTGGCAGAAAGTCGAAAAATATGAACAAGTTCTTTGCAGAGACAAGAACATAAACAGGGTCGATGTTTGAAATATATTCTCATAATAAAACGGTGTGTTTTAAAGAATCAATCGCACGCCACCAAGTTCAGAGACCCGATGGGGAAATTTATTTCCGGGAGTACCTATGAACATATAGTTCTTGGGAACTTTAAGACGTCTTGAAATTTTCTCGATGAACGTAGGTGTAAATTCGCCCTTCACGGTCAGAAAATCAATTCGAAACTGTGGATAAATCTCATCGATCAACCTCAGTTGCTCCTTAAGATCCGCTGGAATCTTCTCTTCATCTCTATAGACATGGACTACGACCAGTTTATTGGTTTGCTCATTGTTGATAATATAAAGTGCAGCTCTGTTTAAACTCTCTAAATTATCGTTCTTACTAAAGTAGACGACTCGCATCGAATTAATCGCATCAATTTTTTCAACGATAACGCGAGCCCAGATTCTGCGCATTGGAAAATAATTCGGACTGATATGACGAAAACAAAATAAAATAAACTGCAAAACCCGAATGCGGAACAACATCGCAAATACGCCGAGAAAAACAAGAACGAAAAAATTTAAAAACACAGTAAAGTTCGGCACCGACAAGTTTCCGTAAAGCGCTCCGAGAACGGCTACAAAAGCAAGAGTGACGAGTGGCAAGGCAGATTTTTCAGCACGTGGCAAGCTCCCTCGAAAATGTTTTAACAACATATTTCCGATAGCAAAAAGGGCCATCACACAAAGAAAAGACAATGCATATACTCCGGCAAGAAGAGAGACGTGGCCATGAGTGTAAAAAAGAACTGCGCAGCAGAGTGCCCAAAATAAAAAAATGATCCAATGATTGGTTTTTCGCCATCGATTTTCTTGAAGTAAAAATTGAGGTAAGCACCGGTCTAGAGCCATTCGACGCGAGAGCCCCACCACTCCGACAAAAGAAGTGAGGACAGCTCCTGAGAGAACTAGAATAGCGTCGAGACTCACGAGCGTATGCAACCAAGGTCCCCAACTTTTTAATCCCATCTGTGCCAAAAAAGCATTTTGAAACTGCGGAACTTCTGACTGGTGAAACAAACCCAAGGCGATAAAACAGATCAGAGGATTTAAAATCGTAACCGCAAGCCACATATTGCGCAAAGTTTTTGGAAAAACGCCAGGTTGCTGCTCTTCTATGAAATTCGCCGAACTCTCGAATCCCGAAATTCCCAACATACCTGCAGCAAAACCAAAGAAAATCGCTTTGAGTGGAGCTCCGTCAAACAAGGAAGGCGCTCGCCAATTTTCAATTAACACCGTAGGATCACCGATAACAAAAACCAGCCCCGATAAAATGAGAAGAGAGAGAGTTACAAGGTGGATGACAAAAATAATCAAAGCGACCAGAGATGATTCCGTGATACCAAATAGGTTAAGAATCGCGAAAAATCCCAACAACATCACGGTCGCCGGAATGACATCAATAAAAGGCAACATTCCGTGGGCGTAGTGCATGGCTTCGCCGGCACTAATTACCGCTGTTGCAATGTAAGATAAAATTGTCAGACAAGCAGCGATGGCCGCGAATTTTTTATTAGTCGTGTTTAACAGAACCGTGTAGGCACCACCGTTCAAAGGCAATGCCGAACCCACCTCACCGTAAATCTTTCTAAATAGATAAAGAACAGCCGCAACAGCTAAAAGACCCAGAGGTGCATAAATTCCCGCAGCCATAATTGAGAGTGCGGAAACGTACAAACAACTCGAAGTAATATCATTTCCGCAGAGGGCTGTAGCGCGCCATTCACTTAATTTATGGGCATAGTCTTTGGGAACGCCAATCTCTTTGATCTCGACTTCGTCCGTTCCTAAATCATCGATTCTATTTGCAGAAATTTTCGGTGTTAGATCCTCACTCATTTTCTTAGTGAAACGCTGTTTCCGACTCTTTGCAAGAAGATCGGCCCATAATAGTTATAATCGATATAAAAGCCTTCGTTTTTTATGTTCATAGGGGAAACTCACATCTTTATCCACAAAATTTATTTTTAAAATGACAGCTCAGATTCGAAGCACTAGCTTGATTCCTAGAGCGCCGGCGATGGGGATCTCGTCTTGCTAAATCTCGAAGGGGGAATCATGAGATTGCGTTTTGTTATTCATTTAATTGCCTTAATTTTCTTTGCACAGTCAGCACAGGCTTCTTGGATTTTAAAAAGAATTAAACAGGGCGAGAAAGTCACGCCTGTTGGAGTTTCTTGGACGGAGTCTGATCCAAACGCAATTGTGCCAAGAACGCTTCGGTCTTTTCCGGCCTACGTTGCCGAAGGACAAACGCCGTCACTAGAGATATACGAAGAAATTTTTTGGCCGTCTGAAGAGTTGCCAGCTTCGTTTGCAAAATTTGCTCTGTCTTCGCGACTTGCTGATTTCGCAGTGGCCGGAACAGAAGTTCGCACAATTGTAGATCAAGGCAATCCAGCGAACCGTATTTGTCTGACATTTATCGGTGATGGTTATACGGAACAAGAAAAAGAGAGATTTTTTTCTGACGTCGCTCGTTTGGTTGATGATCTTTTTAACGGAAAAACTTTTGCGAGCTACACAGCTCTTTTTAATGTTTATGCTGTCTTCGTTCCTTCACAAGACAGTGGCATAACAGATGTCAATCGCAAGAATACGGCATTTGGCCTTTACCGCTCTCCGGCCGGAAGCAAAAGAGCCATCATGCCCGGCAATTCTTATGCAATTGAAAAAGCGATTCGGCTGGCACCAAAGACCGATTATCCAGTTGTAATCGCCAACGATGAATTCTACGGAGGCCTTGGTGGACGCTATGCCATTACAACTCGATCGATCGAGAGCGGGAAAATCGTTCTTCGTCATGAGCTGGGTCACAACTTTGGTGATGTCGGAGAAGAATACGACAACGGTAGTGTTTATTCGGGCGCAAATAGCTCTTCGTCACCAAATGTGAGCTGGAAACATTGGATCGAAGGCACTCCAGCCAAAAAACAGCAAGACATGCGTTTATTAGGCGGAGCTTACGTTTGGCAGAACCTAGCTCAGGGCCCTGTGATCCAAGATTTCCGATTCCCAGCACCAAATAACAAAGGTTCTTTTTGGTTTGAAGTGCAGTTGAGCTCTGTAGGATGGCAGACTCTTGAAGACGTCGAAATTTTGTTAGACGGAAGAAAACTCGAGATCACCGGGACCGGAACATCTGATCGAAGTTTCTTTAACACAGTCAAAATTCAAGATCTTCCTCCGGGCGATCATACTCTAGAAATCAATGAAGTGAAAAAAGATGGCGACAACATTTTGGCCTTCGCTAATTTGTATGCTTATGAAGCCGACTATGCTTTTAACGGCGAGATCTCGGCTTTTACGACTTACGATGAGTGGGGTGGAACAAGGTATCGTCCGACTCATCAACAGTGTTTAATGAGGGATATGCTCTTCGAGTTCTTTTGCCCGATCGATCAGGAGAATATGTGGATTCGATTCTTTGATAGAGTTCGTATTATTGATGCCGTTGACGTTGGAGCCACTGCAGTTGAGTTGAAAAGCTTGAAGCTTGCAAATTTGAAAATCGCTTGGTTTAAGAAGGATGGCGCAAGCGAAACCGAAATGACTGAATTCCGTGACCAAAAATCAATCGACAGAAATCTTTTAACTAAAGGCTCTTATTCGGCGAAAGTTGAATTTCAGAGTTCTGAAATTCGCAAAACAAGCTCTCGTCTTAAAGACACAATGTCTTTCGAAGTTCTCTAATTCTCTTTTTCCTCTCTTAGAGAAGGACCTTTTTTCTGTCCTTCTCTAAGACTTCCAACTAGTTGCAGTAATAGTTCGAAACAGGGTACCCCTCGTTCATGATCACACCATAAGGTGTGTACTGATAGCAGTAGTAGTAACCGTTTCTTGAGCGAGCCCAACGGAAATAAGAAGGCCTTACTCTCTCGCAATTGTAATTGCTAACAGGGTAACCTCCGTTGCGAACTCGCCCATAACGATCCCACATATAACAGTAGCCCCATCCGTTTCTGCCGCGGCCCCAGTCGTAGTAGTAATAAGCCTGAGGATCAACCTCAGGTTCTATTGCTAACGGAGCATCGGCTTGTTTCGACTGGAAATCTACATTCAAATTAGTAGCCACTTGTTCAGAAGCAACGGCTGCTGAACCGAGGGCCAAAAAAGAGATAAGAAGTAGAAACTTTTTCATATAATCCTCCTATGAAAAAGGTAGCACTGAATTTGTCTTTGGCAATGAGACAGCGCCAAGGTTTCAGTATCTTCTTGGGAGCGAAATGAGATTGAAAAGATTGGGAGTGGGGTCCAGCAGTAAGTGGCGAAAAGGAAATGGAAAGAGAACTAAGATGAAACTTTTTGAGTTAGGGTTGTATCAGAATTTTTTCACGGCAACCACAGCACTCTTCTCTCTTGGGCCAATTAAAAGAGCCCTGCTTAGGTGAAATCTGCGCATTACATTTCGGGCATCTAAACTCCCCACTGACGAAAAAATTTTGGAGTTCCATTTTATTCCAAAAAACAAAAACTCCAGCGATAATTGCAGCAGGTACCAAAACAAAGTGAAAGACCGGCACAAATACAAACAACAAAGCCAAAACCCAACAGAGCGCGAGACCTTTTCCCGCCTCTTTCATCCTCGTCACTTTTGAATTCACGCGAACTTCTACAACTGCGGAAGATTTTCTATCCGCATCCATGGCCACAATAATTTGAACAGGAATTTTTTGAATTTGATCTTGGCTCATAAATTCAAAGTCTAAACCCTACTAAGGAAAAGTCACGACACGGCTACGTTTCAAACAATTTAAATTGATGAATATCTTTGACATTAAACAATGCCATGTACAACCGCTCAAGCCCGAGTGCGATTCCCGCTGATGGCGGCATTCCAAGTTCAAGAGCTTGTAAAAACTCTTCGTCCATCGGGAACGTGGTACGACCTGTTTTTTCTTTTTTGGCAAAGTCCTCTAAGAATCTCTGTTTTTGAATCACAGGGTCCGTGAGTTCATGAAAAGCATTACAAATTTCTAAGCCCTTCCAATACATCTCGAATCTCTCTCCCCATCCATCTCTGCTAATTCGTGAATACGCGGCTTGTGAGGGAGGATAGGAATGAACAAAAAGTGGATTGAGAGTTTGCAATTGTGTTTCAATCTTATCGACAAAGACTCGATAAAAAAGATCGTCCCACAAATCGTCTTTGCATGAAGAGATTTGCAATGAAGCACAAAGGTTTTCTAAGTCAGAATAAGAAGTCGTTGGTGTCAGCGTGAATCGACAGTACTTTTGAAAAAGTTCAGCAACGGACTGTGTTCCGAAATCTGTAGGTTTTGGCAAAGAAAACTGATCACATAAAAAAATCACCAACTTTTTGAGGTCTTCTACAATCGTACCAAGATTTTCATAGGCGCGGTACCACTCAAGCATCCAGAATTCTGGCAAATGATGATTTGTCGCTTCGTTGTTACGAAAACATGGTCGCATTTCAAAAATATTTTTTTGCCCTTGGACTAAAAGTTTTTTAAGACTTAACTCAGGACTCGTCGGCAGGTATTTTTTTTCCTTTTTCGTCCCGATTCGCAATTCTGTCTCAAAAACATCTAAAAACGGTTCGGTCCCTGGGCAAACGGTCAAAGTTGGAGACTGTGCCTCATAAAACCCTTGGTTGAGAAAGAATGAACGAGTCTGTTGCAAAAAATGGCTCCAGCGCTCGGCCTCGAATTCCTTTTTTTTGTTTTCTGTTAACTTCTGGAGACCTGCCGGATTCAGGCAGGGAGCCAAAAGCACCACTTTTTCGGAGTTATAAGCAATTAAATCGCCCGCCACTAGAACTTGCGTTGCCGTGAAGTCACTTGAATCCAAAGCTAGAGCGGCTATTGCTTTAATCTCAATATCCAAACCGAGACGCCCCCTGTGCCAGTTCTGACCTGGAACAGCCGGATAACGTGACCAATATTTATCTAGATATAAAGCTCTTTCGTGTGACATTTTCAGTCTCTTGAGATATCAAATGCTCTGAGTCTTTCCAAGCATCAAAACTAGCCTTAAAGGAAAAAAATGAAACCTGATTTACACAAACTTTTGAATACAGTTCGAAATCAAGGTGACTGGGTAGGCCTCCGCCATGTTCAAGAGATCAATCACATTAAGTCCATGAGAGATGGCTTTTTAGATCGCAATTCCAGTAGTCTCGATGAAGGCATCATGGTTGAAGTCATGGTCGATGGCCACTTCGGCTATGCCGGAACTTCAGATCTCTCCGAAAGTGGAATTGTCACTGCGGCAAAAAAAGCTCAAACTTTGGCATCGGCAGCGGGACCCGACAAGATTTTTTCTTTTGAAAAAAACCAAAGGCCCGACGCAAAAGGAAAGTACGCTTCTCCTGCCCAAAGAAAACTCGACTCTAATTCACAAGTCGAAATTCAAAATCTTCTAAAAGCAGCCTGCGAAAAATTGAAAGCCTCCAACAAAATTGTTTCGACAAATGCCACCTCATGGATCATCGAAACTGAGTTCCATGCGGTTTCCTCAAGTGGGAGCGACAACCACCAATCTTTTTTCATCGTTAATTCGGATTTCTCTGCTACGGCTCAAGATGGAACCGAAGTCCAAAAAAGATCGGATAACGGCGGCATTGCAAGATGCAATCAAATCGGAATCGAAATTTTTGACAAAGAACAAGTTCTTCAGCGATGCCAAACGATCGGCGAGCAAGCCGTCGAGCTTCTCTCTGCGGACCAATGTCCAACAGACACATTAGATCTCGTTCTAATGCCCGACCAGATGCTTCTGCAGATTCACGAATCTATTGGTCACCCGCTTGAACTTGATCGCATTTTGGGCGACGAAAGAAATTTTGCAGGATGGAGTTTTGTAAAACCCTCAGACTTTGGAAAATTGCAATATGGATCCAAACTCATGAATATTGCCTTTGATCCCACTCATCCGACACAATTGGCATCTTATGCATTTGATGACGCCGGAAATCCAGCAACAAAAGAGTTCTTAATCAAAGAAGGAATTCTTCAAAAAGGACTCGGCAGTCTGGAGAGCCAACGACGCTTGAATCTTCAGGGTGTGGCAAATTCGCGGTCTTCGTCGTGGAATCGTGCTCCTATCGACAGAATGGCAAACATTAACTTAGAGCCAGGAACAAGTTCATTCGATGACATCATTAGCTCGGTAAAAAGAGGCGTGATTATGTTTTCGAATCGTTCTTGGTCAATCGATGATTACCGCAATAAATTTCAGTTTGGTTGCGAATATGCAAAACTTATTGAAAACGGAAAATTGACAAAGACGCTTAAAAATCCCAATTATCGCGGAACCACTGTTCAGTTCTGGAATCACCTAGCAAAAGTGGGCGATTCTTCGACGTACGAGTATTACGGAAGCCCCTTCTGCGGCAAAGGTGAACCAAGTCAGGTTATTCGGGTTGGTCACGCCTCTCCTGTTTGCCTATTTAATAACGTCGAAGTTTTTGGAGGTAACTGATGAGACATCCAGAATGGTTGCATGAACTCGAAATCAATTTTCAATCGGTTTCAAAAGTTCTTTTTAGTTCGCTAAAACCAGATGAAGAACTCAGCATTTCTTTGGCTGCCGAAAGATCGACATTTGTGAGAGTGAATTCAGCAAAGATTAGGCAAAATACTTTTGTTGAACAAGCTTTCGTCAGCCTCTCCCTGCAAAATGGCAAACAAAGTTACAAAGCCTCCTTCCCTCTTTATTTCCAAAGAGATGCCGATGAAAATCGCGCTCTCCAATTTTTACAATTGGCGCGCGAGCAGATGGTCGTCGCTGATCCCGATCCCTTTCAAGTTCCATTTACCGATAACGGCACTTCACGAGATGTTTTTACGGGCGAACTTCTAAATGATTCTGAAGTTTTTAATGCCATTTTAGCTCCTGCAAAAGGCAGCGATATCGCGGGTCTCTACGCTTCAGGACCCGTTGTCGCCGCAAGTTGCAACTCAAAAGGACAAAATCACTGGTTTGCCACTGAATCTTTCTTTTTTGATTATTCCATTTTCGACGGACCCCGGGCAGTCAAAGGAACTTATGCAGGCCTCAAGTGGAATTATGAAGAATACGAGAGGTCTCTGTCTGAAAGTAAAAATCAGCTCTCTCTTTTAGGCCGCCCAATTCAAAAAATTTCAAAGGGAAATTATCGCACTTACCTTGCGCCTTCAGCTGTCGCGGAAGCCGTGTTCACAATGGGCTGGGGCGCTCTCAGCCAAGCAGCCGCAAAACGAGGCGGCAGTGCATTTAAAAAATTAATCGACGGTGAGAAATCTCTTTCTCCGCTTTTTACACTTCGTGAAAATTTTAAGATGGGCACCACGGCCCGTTTTAACTGCCGAGGAGAAGTTTCTGCCGATCTCGTTCCGCTCATTGAAAAAGGCCGCTTAGTTCAACTTCTTATCAGCTCAAGAACGGCAAAAGAGTATAAGCTCCAGTCGAACGGCGCCGAAGAAATGGAAAAGCCAAGAGCTCCAGAAATCGCTCCTGGCACTCTCGCAAAGTCCGATATTTTAAGAAAACTTGATACCGGTTTATATCTTTCGAACTTACACTACTTGAACTGGAGTGATATGTTGAGCGCGCGAATTACCGGCATGACTCGTTATGCTTGTTTTTGGGTCGAAAAAGGTGAAATCGTCGGCCCGATCCAGGATCTGCGTTTTGACGAAAGTCTCTATCGTCTCTTCGGTTCAGAACTTGAAGCTGTCACTCAATTCCAAGAGATGCAGCCCAATGTGTCTACCTACGGAGAGAGAAGCCTCGGCGGAATGTTGGCTCCAGGAATGCTCATTAAAGATTTTACTTTCACTTTAT
>JBFWYS010000039.1:0-13279 GCA_050186175.1 Pseudobdellovibrionaceae bacterium | reverse complement strand
GACTGGAGACGGTTGTATCGCGGCTCTCAGTGTTCTTTCCGTTATGAAACAAACGGGTAAAAAAATCAGCGAGTTGGCTCGTGTTTTTGATGATGTTCCTCAGGTTCTCATCAACTGTAGAGTTAAAAAGAAGGTCGACCTCGATACGATTCCTGGCTACAAAGAGTTGATTGCTTCGCTTGAAGCGAAACTTCATGGTCGCGGCCGTTTGTTTGTACGATTTTCTGGAACCGAACCCGTGATTCGAGTTTTGGTAGAAGGCCCCGACAAAATTGCTATTCAGGAATATGCAGAATCTATTGCCAACTTCCTGGAAAAAGAATTAGCTTAAAGGATCTACCGGCCTTTGAGGCCTGAGGTCCTTAATGAAAAGCATTCGTCTCGGCGTTAATATTGATCACATTGCAACTTTAAGGCAGGTTCGCGGGGGAAAAACGTCTTACCCTGACATTCACGCTCTGGCTCATTTAGCGGTGCGTTCGGGCGCAGATCAAATCACGGTTCACTTGCGAGAAGACCGTCGGCATATTCAACCCTTTGATGTAGAAAAGCTCTGCCAAGAGCGATTTACCACCGTAAATCTGGAAATGGCGGCCACGCCTGCAATGCTCAAGTTCGCGCTTAAAAATCTTCCGGACTGGTGCTGTTTTGTTCCTGAAAAAAGACAGGAACTCACCACCGAAGGAGGATTGAATGTCGAAAAGGCGCAGAAAATAATTGGTGCGATGGTTGAAAAACTGCAGAGTAAGGGTGTTGAAACTTCGATGTTTATCGATCCGAGTTTAAAACAAGTAAAGGCCAGTCATGCGGTTGGTGCAGATGCCGTCGAATTTCATACAGGCAAGTGGGTGCAGCTTAGGGGGACGGCTAAGAAAGCCGAATGGAAAAAACTAAACGAAGCCGCAGAACTGGCTTCAAGCTTGGGTCTTCGAGTGCATGCGGGACACGGACTGGATTTTGCGACCACGGTTGAAATTAAAGAGATGAAACATCTTGAAGAAGTAAACATCGGGCACTCAATAGTCTGTTATTCAGTTGAAATGGGTCTTGGTGAGGTCGTCAAAAAAATGAAAGATCTTTTAAGATGAGGCTTTTAACTCCTGAACAATCAAAAGAGTTGGATCAAAAAACTTCTGAAAATTATGATCTCAGTTCAGAAATTCTCATGGAGTCTGCGGGCTCTTTGTTATCCGCACAAATTGAAAATCTATATTTTTCGGAACTTGGTAAGGGATCGATCGTTATCGTCTGCGGTCCTGGACACAATGGGGCCGATGGTTTTGTGGTGGCTCGACATTTGGCGGCCCGGGGATATAAAGATATTTCAGTTTTTACATGGGGTCAGGGGCTTGAATTGTGGTCGAAACAAAAAAATCGCGTTCTGGCTCACCAAGTTTCGGTCTACGAGGCGATTTTAAATATCGAGCTCTTTGAAAGCTTGATCAGAAAAAGTAATTTGTTAATTGATTCATTTTTTGGCGTAGGGCTTTCGCGAAATTTAAATGGGGAGTCCGAAAAGATAGTGAATCTTATGAACCAGACAACTTCTCCAATTGTGGCTATTGATGTCCCAAGCGGACTCAATTCAGGAACGGGGCGAGTTCAGGGAGTTTGTGTAAAAGCAGATTCGACTCTGTCTGTTGGTTTTAATAAACCAGGTTTTTTTATTTGCGAAGGCCCTAAACATGTAGGTCGCTTGCATTTGATTCCTCTTAGCTATCCAAAAGAACTTGTTCAAAAAATTGCGAAAACTCACTTTGCCTTTGATCAAAAACTTGCCAGTCGAACTTTGCCCAGACGTCCTGATTTTTCTCACAAAGGAAGTTATGGCCGATGCTTAATAGTAGGCGGAAGTGCGGGAATGAAGGGGGCTCCCTTGCTTGCAAGTTTTGCGGCAGCTCGCGTGGGTTGCGGTTATGTCACAATCGCGAGTCTCGATTCAGATTTGGCGACGTGGAAAGAGGCGCCTGAGTTTTTAACTCTGGAAAACGCAGAGAAAAAATCAAATTGGCCTCGTTTTGAGGAGAGGCGGTATCAATCCATTTGTGTCGGACCTGGACTGGGGCGTGGTGAAAAAAGTCGAGAATGGATTCAGCATCTGAAAAATGAAAATTTTCAGAATGTGGTGCTGGATGCGGATGCTCTTCATTTTGCTAAAGATTTTTTTCCATTGCCTTCGACTTGGCTCCTCACGCCACATGTGGGTGAGGCTTCAAAGTTATACGAGTTTTCGGCTGAAGAAATCGAAAGCGATCGTTGTAAAGCAGCTATTGAAATTTCAAAAAAGGCCGGCTGTCCTGTTTTGTTAAAAGGATTTCGCACGGTCATCGCTTTTAATGGCAAGTGCTCTATTGTTCTCTCGGGAAATTCAGCCTTAGCAAAAGCAGGCTCGGGTGATGTTCTTTCTGGAATGATTGCGGGTCTCGCAGCTCAAGACATGACTTTGTTAGAAAGTGCAGCCGTAGCTGCTTTTGTTCATGGAAAGTGTGCGGATCGTTGGAGTCGCGACGGAAACGACAAAGCGTCTCTTGTGCCATCGGATCTTTTGAATTCAATTCCAAGTATTCTTTCTGAAGTTCGGGGAGATAAATTTTGACCTGGAATTTACTTTTTAAAAAAGATATTTCAACTCTGGATTTGCTTCACGAAGCACTTGAGGAGTGTCTTCCTTTTTTTAAAAAAAGACAGGTTATTCTCCTCAACGGCACTCTTGGCGCTGGAAAAACTCAGAGTGTGCGAATTTTGGCCGAGCTGATGGGTTATGATGTAGAAAATATTGCTTCGCCTACTTTTGCAATTCATCATTCGTATGGTCCTGAGTTTCAACATGTCGATCTTTATCGTCTCGAAAACGAAGACGAGCTCGAGAGTTCAGGCTTTTGGGATTTGTTTTCATCTCCGAGCGGCTTGATTGCAGTGGAGTGGCCCGAGAGAGTGAACGAAGAACATTGGCCACAGTCTTGGAATTATATGGTGCTGCAGATTAATAAGAAGGATGATTCTAGAGAGATGCTAGCTTTTTCTTTTGGGTGAATTCTTAAGCTAGGTTTTCAAATAATGAAAAAAACTAAGCGGCAGTCGGCTTCTGAACCTTAATCTGATTCAAAAGCCCGGAAGCGCATTGAATCGCTTTTAGAAGAGCCTCGCGAGCATTCGCGCCTTCTTTGAGTTCGACTCCCATGAGTAAGCCTTGAAGCTCCTCATCGTTCATGACTGGAACAATTGTCATATGTTTAGGAACTGCCCCATTGAGCCATTCTTTGATGAACTGCTCGTTCGCCTCGTTGGTCACCACATAACCATGAAATGGTTTATGCGTTGTCTTTACAATTCTGAAAAAGCCTTTTTTTGACATATCAAAGGTGCGTGGTTCTGCTGATTCTTTCTTCCCAAAATGTTCACTCCATTTGAATGGAGTCGTCTTTAATCCGGCCACTGAAAGTATCATGATCTTTTCAAACATCTGTCCCATTTCGTTCATCGTCAGGTCGATAGGGTTCGTTGATTGGAGCGAAGGTGGGCGTGTCGTAGGTTTTTTGGGCGGCGGTGGTGGAGGAGGCGTTCCGGCAGCATCGGCTACTTTTAGGCTCTGAAGAGGAGCAGTTGTTAAATTTGCATCTGCAGGCGGAGCCGGAGGTGTAGGTATTTTGGCCTCTGTCTTCGGAAGCTGCGGAGGCACAACTTTTTCCGCAATCGGAGGAGGAGGCGGTGCCACATCCCGAGCTCGTAAGGGTGAGGTTAGAGGAATTGGATCAAATGAAAGATTTAGTAAATTCTCCTCTTCGTCTCCGGGTATATTTGACTCGGCCGGTTTAGGCTCGTTTTCTTCTGAGGTGTCGAGCACCAAAAGAGGTTCATCTTTTGGCGGGGCCGGTGGAAGCCCTTCAGTTTTTTGCATAACTGGAGTTTCAAGAGAAAGTGGAGAATCCATCGGCGCAGGAGGATCCAGTTTCGCTTGTTCGATAAGAGCCATCGGAATTTCGGCTGTTACTTCTTCGGACCCTGTTAAAGATCTCCACCATTTTTCTAAGCCCGAAAGTGAAGTGAGAAGAGTGATGACTTTTTTTCCGTTAGGTTCAGGCACAGAAACTGGTTCAAGGGCGGCGACGTAGATGCAATTTTGCCATTCGACGATCGGTAGACATTCTGCAGACCAAGAGAAGAGATTTTGATGTTGAGTAAAAACCTGAAGGTTCGGCTCTTTCTCGAAATAGTTTTCGTGGAGCTCTGGCAAACCATAGTAGTTTCGGGCCAGATTCAAATAAACTCGCTCATCGAGCAAATTTTTCTTAATTGCCCAGTACAAAAGGGATTCCGAGCGAGCATTTTGTTCATGCCACTTCTTGAGCTCGGCCTCTGGAATCGATAAGAGAGAAACCCAGAATACATCGTTCATCAGTTTTCATATCGGCAAGTTTTAAAAAGAATGTGAGATATTAAGGCTTTAGCTTCGAGGAACTGGTTTTTAGTCGAGGTCTTTGGCGGGACTTGATCTGGGTGGACGAAAAAAACAAAAAAAAGAGTCATTTCAAGGGATTGTCGTCGTCATCCCTGTATGTTAGGGTGCGCCGCAATGGAAGTTCATCCTTTTTCAATATTCGAAAAAGAGGAGAGTTCGCAAAGTTCACTGGATCAGAGTCGAGTGTACTTGGATCATAATGCGACGGCTCCTCTGGCAAAAGATCTTGGTCCTGCGTTGACCGAAGCTCTCTTTCATTGGGGCAACCCAAGTTCGATTCATTTCATGGGACGAGGGCCGAAAAATATTTTACGGGAAGCTCGAAAAAATATCGCAAGTTCTATTGGCGCGAGTCCACTCGAAATTATTTTTACGAGTGGCGGTTCTGAATCGAATACGACGGTGCTGAAAGGTCTTTATGACCATTTCTTGCTGGCTCCTCTTGAGGCCGGCCTCAGCATTGAAAGAACAGAAATAGTCTCAACGCAAATTGAACATCCAAGTGTAATCAAAACTCTCAGGCTGCTTGAAGCGCGGGGAATGAAATTGCATCTTCTGCCCGTTGATAGATTAGGTCGTATTGATCTCGCTAAATACGAAAAAGTGTTGTCGTCGAAAACGGCGTTTGTTTCGGTGATGCTCGCGAATAATGAAACAGGAACTCTTTTGCCCGTTAAGAAAATGGCCGAGATTGCGCATCGTTATGGCGCTTTGTTTCACACGGATGCAGTTCAAGGGCTCGGAAAAATTCCGGTGAATGTTCAGGATCTTGGAGTTGATTACGCCACGTTCTCTGGTCACAAATTTTATTCTTTAAAGGGAAGTGGATTTATTTATTCTAAACAAGGGGCGCCGTTTTATTCAATGATTTTGGGGGGCGGTCAGGAACGACATCGTCGCGGGGGAACGGAAAATACTTTGGCGCAACTGTCTCTGGGTTTGATGGCCAGAAAAATTTCTGAAGTTTCTGCGCGCGCGGAGCAAATTCAAGGCTTGCGTGATTTACTTGAAAAAAGAATTTTAGAAGAAATTTCAGGTGTGCAAATCACGGCGAGTGAATCTGAAAGGCTACCGAATACCTCGTCTTTGATTATCGCAGGCGTTGACGGAGAAACTTTACTCATGAGTCTTGATATGAAAGGTTTTTCAGTGAGCACGGGAGCTGCGTGCTCAAGTGGAAATCCGGAACCCTCGCCGGTGCTCCTTGCAATGGGACTCACGCGAGCCGAAGCGCAAAGTAGTTTGCGAGTGAGCTTGGGATGGGAAAATACAGAAGAACAAATTTCCAAGTTCGTCGAAACTTTGAAAACGGTTGTCGCAAGATTGCGATCTATTGGTAGAGAATACGAGAAGGCAGCAAATGAAATCCGGTAATCAAAATACTGTTCCTAAAGTCAAAAACAGAGTTTTAATTGCAATGAGTGGCGGAGTGGATAGCTCTGCAGCGGCGGCTCTTTTGGTTGAGCAGGGTTACGAAGTTATTGGCGCCACGATGCAGGTCTGGGATTACACTCAATGTGAAATCGATGAAGGTAATGGAACTTGCTGCTCTTCTTTGGATGTGGACGATGCGCGCGCTGTTGCTGACAAGCTTGAAATTCCTTTTTATGTTTTAAACTGCGAAAGCAAATTTAAAACAGCAGTCATCGATCCGTTTATTCAATCGTACATGACTGGTTACACCCCACTTCCATGCATCAATTGTAATACGTTTTTAAAATTTGATCATCTTGTGCAAAAAATGAAAGAGCTTGAATGCGATTATTTGGCAACCGGCCATTATGCGCAAGTTCTTACCGATGCAGCTGGAAAAAAACATATTGTGACCAGCGAGGACGATTGGAAAGATCAAACTTATTTTCTGTTCACGATGAACCCAGAAATTATTCCACATCTGTTGTTCCCGATTGGACACATGAAAAAACCGCAGGTGCGCGAGTATGCTGAAAAGCAAGGCCTCGTAAATGCCCGCAAAAAAGACTCCACTGGAATCTGTTTTGTTGGCAATCAAGGGTATGCAAACTTCATTGAATCGCAAGTCGACAAAAGTAAACTGAAAAAGGGCTGGATCAAACGCTACCCAAGTGGCGAGCAGATGGCCGAGCATCCGGGCATTCACCATTTTACTTACGGGCAAAGTCGCGGACTCGGAATGACCCACCATGAAAAACTTTTTGTATTAAAAACAGATCCTGAAACGGCAACAGTTTGGGTGGGCGACGAAAAATATTTGTTCTCAGGAAGCGCGGTGACTGAAGATGCGCATTTTATAAATGATTTTGAAGAGGGCGAACTGTTGCAAGTGAAAGTTCGTTATGCCCATAAAGGGTCTCCCGCAAAAGTGTATCGTGAAGGTCGAGGACTTCGAATTGAGTTCTTGGATCCGCAGCGAGCCATTACTCCGGGCCAGGCAGCGGTGCTTTATCGAGATCGTACTTTGATTGGCGGAGGTTGGATCCGATGATGGTGAATTCTCGTGATTTCATCATTCACACTTTTGGTTGTAAGGTGAACACTTACGACTCAGGTCTTTTGCAGAAGCATTTAACCGGTGCGAATTTTATTGAAAACAAAGATCTTGGAAAAACGGGATCAGGTATTCATGTTCTCAACACTTGCGCGGTCACTCAAGAGGCCACTCGCGAAGCGGTCCGCACCATACGCAGAATTAAGTCTAAAAATCCGTTTGCAACGGTGGTTGTAACAGGATGTGCGGCTCAAGTCGATACAGGATCGTTTGAAAATCTCCCGGGTGCCGATTTAGTGGTGGCAAATTCTCATAAGGCCCTTCTTCCACAGATATTAGACCAGTTTTTTAAGGGTCAGATTTCAGAAAAAGTTTTTAAATCTAATATTTTTAAAAAAGAAGATTTGGGCGAGGGTGGCGGAGTTGAGAGCGCTCATACGCGGACGTTTTTAAAGATTCAAGATGGTTGCAATAGTTTTTGCACTTACTGCATTATTCCGTTTGCGCGTGGTAAAAGTCAGAGTCTTAAAATTGCAGATCTCGTTGCGAAAGTGAATGAGTTGTATGCAGTGGGTGTGCGAGAGGTTGTGCTAACAGGTGTTCACATCGGTGACTACGAGGACGACGTTGCTGGTGGCAAGAAGTCTCTTGAGGATTTGGTTGAAGCGATGCTCGCAAAGACGCAAATGCCTCGGTTTCGGCTTTCAAGTCTTGAACCTGTCGAGCTGACCTCGCGCTTGCTTGAATTGTATCGTAATAATTCTCGGCTTTGTCCTCATTTTCATATGAGCATTCAAAGTGCTAATACGGATGTTCTTGGTAAGATGAAAAGAAACTACGGTCAAAAGGAGGTGGTCGAATGTCTCACGCGCATTCGCCAAGTTCTTCCTCATGCCCATATTGGAATGGATGTAATTGTAGGTTTTCCAACGGAAACGGAAGAGCAGTTTGAGGATACATATTTGACCCTTGCTAATTTGCCTTGGTCTCGCATTCACGTTTTTCCTTACAGTGAGCGCGAGGGAACAAAAGCTGCTAAATTCGAAGAAACGGTACCTAAGAATATGCGCCAGATTCGCGCTTCACGATTGCGCTCACTTTCCTCTCTGCGAGTTGTGGAAGAACTTAAAAAGCAAATCGGCATACAAAAGTCTGTTTTGGTTTTAAAGAGCAAGGCCAAGGGTGGGCAGGGGCTTACGGAAGATTACTGGCACGTCGATCTGGGCGAACAAGAGTTTCCAGCGAGTACAGTTCTGAGTGTTGAAATTAAAGGTTTTGAGATGAAGACGGAAACAGATGGTTATTTAATTGGCGAAGTTGTCGAAGTTATTAAGGCAGGAAGTGTTCAGTGACAGAAGTTGCGAGTTTAGAGAAAAAACTCAGTTATAAGTTTAAGGATAAAGAGTTGTTAAAAGCAGCTCTGACTCATCGGTCCTTTCACGATGAGTCTAAGGGAAAATCAAAGAACCATAACGAGCGCCTCGAGTTTTTAGGTGATGCCGTTGTGGATCTTGCGGTCAGTGACCTCTTAATGGCGCTTTATCCGCAAGAGGCAGAAGGACCTTTATCGAAAAAAAGAGCCTCACTGGTAAATGAAAAAACGTTGGCGGATCTCGCAAAAAAAATGGGAATCGGTCAGGCTCTTTTATTGGGTAAAGGCGAAAGAAAAGGTGAAGGCGAAGAAAAACCTCGCCTCCTTGCAAGTGCTTTTGAAGCGGTTGTTGGCGCGATTTATTTAGATGGTGGTTTTAGAACTGCAAAAAAATGGCTTTCGGTGATGATGAAAGATGTTTTTGTAAATCTTGATAAAGAGGCTGATCATTATTCTTTGGATTTTAAAACTCGTCTTCAAGAATTGATTCAAGCGAAATATAAAACGGCTCCGACCTACGAGCTGTCTAAAGAAAAAGGTCCGTCTCACAGTCCCACATTTGAAGTGAATCTTAAGATTGGCAATCGAGTGATTGCCAAAGGGTCAGGGCGAAGCAAAAAACAAGCAGAGCAAGAGGCGGCAAAGATCGCTTTCGAAGGGAAATTGTATGAGTAATTATCGTGCGGGATTTGTCGGACTTATTGGACAACCTAATGCGGGTAAGAGTTCAGTTCTTAATTTTTTGGTTAAAGAGAAAGTGGCGATTGTGACTCCAAAACCACAAACAACACGTCGCCGAGTTTTAGGAATCGTGTCTCAGGATGAGGGGCAGATCGTTCTTGTGGATGCTCCGGGAATGGTGAAGGCGGCAAAGGGCATCAATGCCTTTTTGCAAGCCGAAATGGAAAGTGTCATTCAAAGCTCAGACGCCTTAATTGCCGTTCTTCCGATTGATGAAAAAGCTGTTGATAAGGTCAACGAGATTATCGACATCGTAAAAGAATCTAAAAAGCCATGGATTGCTTTAATTACCAAAACGGACATTAAAGAAAAAGTTCATCGCATTGATATTCTCAAATCAATGCTCTCGGATTTTAATGTTCCGACTTTGACCATCTCAACTGTCAAAGGAAAGGGAGTAGACAGAGACACTCTGCTTGAGGCGATTCGAATTATTTTGCCCGCAGCTCCGGAACCACTCTACCCCGATGTTGAGCTATTCACTCCCCATCATGTGCGTGATTTGGTTTCAGAGATCATTCGTGAACAATGTTTTGAGAATTTGTACCAAGAAGTTCCGTACGGAGTTGCGGTCCGCATTTTAAAATTTGAAGAGCCAGCTGAAAAGAAAATCTATAAAATCTACGCTGAAATTTTAGCTTCAAAAGAAAGTTTCAAGCCAATAATCGTAGGGAAAGAAGCGGCTGTAATTAAAAAAATTGGGACAGCGGCTCGTCTTGAAATTGAAAAACTTGTAGGTGAAAAAGTTTTTTTAGATCTGCAAGTGAAAGTTAAAGAAAATTGGAACGAGAATAAAAAACTATTAAAGGAATTGGGTTATGATGCAAACGATGTTGAATGATACGCCTCGATTTGCAGTCATTGGTAGACCCAATGTCGGTAAATCGACACTTTTTAATATTATGACGGATTCAAGAAAATCCGTGGTTCGTGACCAAGCTGGAGTCACTCGCGATATTTTGATTGAGTCGATCGAGTTCTGGGGAAAGAAAGCTGAGATTATTGATACCGGTGGAATTACTGAGGCTAAAGATCTGTTTTCGCAAATGATTCGTGAGCAAGTCACTGAGTTTTTGCAAGGTGTGGATTTTTTGATCGTGGTTATGGATGGGCGAGCAGGATTGATTCCTGAAGATCGTGATTTGATCCGTCTTGCAAAGTCGACGGGTCGTGAGTTTGTACTCGTCGTGAATAAAATCGACTCGGTCCAAGACGAGACCATTGCGATGGCTGAATTTTATGAATTTGGTGTTGACGTTGTCGGAACAAGTTTTGAGCAGCGTCGGGGGCTTGCACAGCTAATGGAGTGGATGGCGGCGCGAATTCCTGAAAATGCGGGAACGGTAAAAGAGGGTAAGACGATCGCAATCGTTGGTAAGCCTAACGCTGGGAAAAGTTCACTTTGTAACGAGCTTTTAGGTGAAAATCGAATGTTGGTGACTCCGATTGCGGGAACAACAGTGGATTCGGTTGATACACCACTTTTGTATAACGGTAAAAAGTACGTTTTGATCGATACGGCTGGTTTAAGAAAAAAAGCGCGCCGAGAAGATGATATTGAGATTATTGCAGCCTTCAAAGCCCAGGAGTCCATTCGTAAAGCTGATATTGTTCTCTTGATGGTCGATTGCACTGTGGGACCTAAGGATCAAGACGCCAAAATTCTTCAGGCAATTGTTGAGAGCCATAAGGGCGTGATTCTTGTGGCCAACAAATCCGATCTTGGCAAAGAAACGCCTGAGTTCAAAAAGAAATTCAAAGAACAAGTGGAACAGGAGTTCCATTTTTTTTCGGATATTCCTGTTGTATTTACGTCTGCCAAAACGGGGCACGGGATGCAGGAATTGTTTGATGAAATTGAAAGAGTCAGTGAAAAAATTGACTTCCGAATTTCTACGGCGGATCTCAATGATTTCTTCTTTGAGACAATTCGTAGAGCTCCTGCTCCGGTGTGGGGAACAACAAACGTAAAGTTCTATTACTTAACTCAAACTTTTCAGAGGCCTCCGGCTTTTATTGCCTTTGCAAATCATCCTGATGGCGTAAGTCCGGCCTACCGACGTTTCTTAGTCAAGCATATGAAAGAGCGTTGGGATCTGTGGGGGATTCCGATTCGTGTTTTTGTGATGAGAAGTCACAAAAGGGGAGAAGAATGAGTTCAAGACGCAACGTTTGGTCGACCAAGTTTGGATTTTACTTGGCTGCGATCGGCAGCGCTTGCGGTTTGGGCAATCTCTGGCGTTTTCCTTATGTTGTGGGCGAAAACGGTGGAGGAGCATTTGTTCTCTTGTACATGTCTTTTGCTTTGGTCGTAGGGCTTCCGCTTTTGATTTCAGAACTTTCTTTTGGGCAGAGCCGTAAGAAGAGTATTCTGAGTGTTTTTAGCGATCTTTCCAAGAAGGCGAATAAAAAGCATATTGTGTGGATTGCGAGATCGGCGGTCTGGTTAAGTTTGATCGCTCTCTCTTATTACGCCGTCATCAGCGGTTGGGTTTTGCATTTTCTGATGCAGTTTATGGTGGGAATTTATAAAAAAGATCCATTGTATGCGAGTCACTCGTTGCGCACGCTGATGGAAAATGGGCTTTTGCAAGTGGGGCTGGCAAGTGTTCATCTTCTTGTGACCTTGATTGTTATAATGAAGGGTGTTCAAGAGGGGATCGAGAAGTGGGTTGGCTACTTGATGCCAGTTTTTGGTCTTTTACTTGCGATCTTGATGTTTAAATCTTTGTCTTTGCCCTCGGCGACCGAAGCTTTGCGGTTTTTGTTTTATCCGAATTTTTCGGAGTTAACTTATTCCTCGATGATTCAGGCAGTAGGACATGTGCTGTTTACTTTGAGTGTGGGTTTCGGTGTGATGGTCACTTACGGAAGTTATATGAACGAGGACCAGCATGCACCAAGCGCAGGATTTCGTGTAACCACGATCGACACGATGATCTCTTTGGGGGCGGGGCTCTTGATTTTTCCGGTGGTTCTTGCAGCGTCAAATATTCGTTTATCTGATCCGGCCTTATTGTTTGAGGCCCTTCCGCGATTTTTGGCAGAGATGTCGGGCGGATCTATTTTCGGGATTGCATTTTTCGTTTGTCTTTATGTGGCGGCCTTGGGTGCGAGTATTGGGCTCTTTGAAGTGATTGTTTCAAATTTAAAAGAGCAAACAAAACTTTCACGTTCGTCGGCATGTTGGGCCGCTGGTTTTGTGGCCCTTGTGCTCGCCATTGCTCCGGCACTCTCGAGTACGGCCTTCGAACACGTGCAGTGGGGCGGTCGAGGAGTTCTTGAAGCACTCGATGCAATTTTGATTAATTGGTTGTTGCCGATTGTGGCTTTGGGAATTTGCGTGAGCTTTGCATACTGCGTGAAGGAGCAGGAGCTCAAAGACATTTTTTTAGATCCAGAAAAACAAGTGAGTGTGATTCTGTATCCGTATTGGTATTTCTCCATTCGCTACTTAGCACCTGGAATTATTTTCGTCGCGCTGATGTTGCAAGTGATCGGTTTGTTCTCAGTTTAGTAAAACTTTCTTGTTACAAGCTTTCTAAATGCGGCTGAAGAATTTTTTTCTGTTCGTATTTTTGAATCCAAGAAGGATCAATTCGATCTCGTTTTATATAAGGGACAGACTCTTTGTATTCGTAAACTCGACCGTCCCAAAGATCGATTTCTACATTACGAATGACATTTTCATTGAAGAGCGTTTCTTCTTTTGCAATTTTAATCTTTTTGCCAGCAAGGGCTTTTTTAATCTTTTTTAGCATGGCAGGCGATGCAGAAAAGGAATCCGTGCTTTTGCTCCATCCGCCGATGAGCGTTGCTGTGGTGGTTTTGAAATTTCCACCCATATATTTAAATCGATCGAAGATTCTCTTCATCGAAGTAGGAATGTCAGTCGGTGCAGAAACATGTGTCAAAGCACCTAAACGCATTTCGCTGTCGTAAATGAACACGGCGATGCAGCCCGTGAGTCCATAAGTTTGCATCGCAGGAAAATCCACTGCGCTTGCGATCATAAATTGGTTCATAACGATTTCAGGGACTGAGGCTCGGTCGGCCTGGGCCCAGGTCATGAAGGGAAAGAGAAAAGAGATGAAAAACAGGTTAAGAGTTCGCATAAACTGGAAAAGAGCAAATTGGATGCCTTTAGAAAAGGCTTGTGAAAAAGCGTATATTTCATATTAAGTCCAAAGGTGTGACTAAATGGGAGTTATCAAAGCACATTTGAGCTCAGGGGCTTGCG
>JBFWYS010000038.1:0-13399 GCA_050186175.1 Pseudobdellovibrionaceae bacterium | reverse complement strand
ATGCAGCTCGAAGACTCGAGGCCGAGGGAAAGATCATGATCGCACGTGGTGGAACGGAGGATGCTCTTGTTTAAGAGTATTATTTCGAAGGAACAAAGCAAAAATGGCGTGCTGGAGTTTTCGCCGCCTAAACTCGATCGGAAAACTCCAGAAGCCGCCTTCCAATATCTTAAAAAGATTGAAGAGGGTTGCGACTTTCATATGGCCGATGTCATCAAAACCTCTACTGGCGTAAAAGAAATCGAGCTTGCCAATGTCGAAGCAAAAGTACAGGAGCTTGCGCTCGCACATCTTAAAGAAATTCAAGAGAAGGCTTATGCAGAGGCTTATCAGTTAGGTTTAGATGAAGGACGAAAAGAAGCTTTTGAAAAACAAAGCGGCGAGATCGACCATCGTCTGAGTCAGATTGATCAGTTTTTGGCGAACGCGGCTGAGTTAAAGACTCAATTGGTGGCGCATAACGAAGCCCATATAGTTAAACTCGTCTTTGATATCGCCAAACGCGTAGCTCTCAAGGAAATTACTCAAGACAAAGAATCAATTTTAGCAATCATTAAAAATGCTATCAGTATGTCTCAGGGTGATGAGCAAATCACAATTGAAGTTGCTCCAGAGCAGCTCGAATTTCTTGAGTCCTTGAAAAAGGAGTCGCGCAGAGATCTTGAAGGTCTCAAAAAAATTAAATTCGAGGCCTCTCCCGATGTTAAACCGGGAGGCTGTATCATTAAGACAAATTACGGTGAAATTGATGCTCGTGTTGATGAGCGAGTTGAAAAATTATGGAGCTCTTTGATCGAAATCACACCAAAAGTTGAAAGTGAGATCAAATCCGCGTGAGTGAAGATTTAGCGCTCGATTTTGAGAAGTATCATTCAGTTCTTGAGACCACGCACCTGACCCGTGATAGCGGAAAAGTAATTGAAGTGAGTGGGCTCTTGATTAAAGCCTTTCTTCCAGGTGCGACTGTAGGAAGTATCGCTGAAATTTTTCCGTCCTCAGGTGAAAAATCTTTTTTTGCCGAGGTTGTCGGATTCAAAGACCGAGCCGTTTTAATGATGGCCCTTGGTGAATCTAGAGGCGTGGGTCTGGGCGCTAAGTTAATATTAAAAAAACCGACAGCTACAGTTCGGGTGGGTGCGGGACTTTTAGGACGTGTTGTTGACGGTGTTGGGACACCTATCGATGGAAAAGGTGAGATCGAGGGGCTTCGCGAAATTGCTATTTACAACGAAGTTAAAAATCCTCTGGGTCGAGAGCCCATTCGTAAACCTTTAGATTTAGGTGTACGTGCAATCAACGGACTTCTCACAGTTGGCCAAGGCCAGCGTGTTGGAATTATGGCGGGTTCAGGAGTTGGAAAATCGGTTTTGATGGGTATGATGGCCCGCTATACTTCCGCAGATATCAATGTTATTGCGCTGATTGGTGAGCGAGGTCGCGAACTCCGAGAATTTATTGAACAAGATCTGGGCGCGGAGGGGATGAAAAAAACAATTATCGTAGTGGCGACGAGTGATCAAAGTCCTCTCGTGCGTATGAGAGGTGCTTTTGTCGCGACCGCAATTGCAGAACATTTTGCGGAAGAAGGCAAAAATGTTTTGTTACTGATGGATTCAGTGACCCGTTTTGCAATGGCTCAAAGAGAAGTGGGGCTCAGCGTGGGAGAGCCACCAGCTTCGAAGGGGTATACTCCGAGTGTTTTTTCGACCTTGCCAAAACTCCTTGAGCGCGCAGGTGCTTTTGAAGGGCAAGGCAGTATCACAGGTCTCTATACGGTCCTAGTTGAGGGCGATGACATGAACGATGTGATCGGAGACGCAGTTCGTTCGATTGTCGATGGCCACATCGTTTTATCTAGATCGCTTGCCCAAAAAGGCCATTTCCCGGCAATTGATATTTTACAGAGTGCGAGTCGAGTTATGCGGGCATGTGCTGCACCTGACCAGGTTTCGGCCGCACAAAAGTTTCGCGAACTTCTGGCGACATATAAAGAGGCCGAAGATCTTATTAATATTGGAGCCTATAAACCAGGTTCTAATCCCAAGATCGATCGAGCTGTTAAAATGAATGACTTGATTATTGATTTCCTCAAACAAAAAGTAGAGCAGCCTTCGACGTACGAAGAAACCTATCACTCTTTGATTTCTCTCGTTGGAACTTAATTCAGATTCAGGGGTAAGCTGTGAAATTTAAATTCTCCCTCGATAAGGTTATGATCCACCGGAAATCCATCGAGAATTTGGCTAAAAAAGATTACTTAGAAGAGCTGCGCATTTTGAACGAAGAAAAGGCCAAACTCGATAAGATGTATCAAGATCTGGATCAATCAAGACTTCAGGCCCACCTCTATGAAAGCCGAGGAGGTACGACTGCCGAAAGTCTTAAGCACATTCATGAATTCTCGATAGGACAGAACGTTCGTATTGAAAGACAGAAAAACAAAATTCGTGAACAGACAGGTTTGGTCGAGGATAAGCTGGAAATTTTGAAAAAAGCTTCGCAAGAATATAAAATGATAGAGAAGCTGAAAGAAAAAAGATTTGATGAATTTCAGCTGGATGCGGATAAGAAGGAACAAAAAGAAATCGATGACATGGTGACAAGTCGCCATAAAAGGCTAGAGAGATGAAAAACGGATACGATCAATTCTTCAAGAAAGCCCAAAAGGTTGCTTCTCGCAAAGGGGCAGCGCAGTCTTCAGTCTCTGCAGCTAAAAGTCAACATAGCCGTGGTGAGCTCGAAGAATTGGTAAAGAAAAAGTTTGAAGAAGTTCATTCAAAAAAGAAAAAATCTAAAAAAAATGGAATTAATTGGAAATTGGCAACAGCGTCTTTTTTAGGAATGGTAGTTGCGTTGGTCGGCATCTTTGAATATGAGACGATCGAAAAATATGTGAAGAAAGTCGAAATTAATTTTATGGGTTTTGCACATGCGGAAGAGGCAAAACATGAAACGTCGGCGGGTGAAAATAAAGCCGAAGCAAAAAAAGAAGAGCCTAAAGTGAATTGGGACGCAGCAGATGTAGACCATCTATCAAAATTAATTGAAAGAAAAAAAGCTCTAGATACTCGTGAGGAGGAGATCGCGCGCCAGGAAGAGGAGCTAGGCAAGCAGAAGCTAGAGCTAGAGAAAAAAATTGCTGAGATGGAAAAGGTGCGCGGAGATATTTCTAAAATTCTCGAAGATCGAGTTAAAAGAGATAATGAGCGTATCGACAATCTTGTTTCTGTTTATTCGAACATGAAAGCGGCTAAGGCTGCCAATGTACTTGAGACATTAGATAAAGACTTAGCAGTAGAGATTTTAGGAAGAATGAAAAAGAAAAATGCGGCCGATATTCTAAATGCAATGAAGCCTGAAAAGACTCAAAGCATTTCAGAAATGTACGCAGGTTATAAAAAGTAGTAGGAGAACAATAAACAAAACTCCAGGGAAGGAGGAATTTTGAGGACCCCAATAAGTAATTTGGGTTCACCTCTTCAAAAATTAGGAGCGCCGCCAGGAGGCGCAGCTAAGGACGACCTGAAGAAGGTGGACTCTAAAGTGAATTCTTTAGAATCCGAGGGAGAAAGCCCTCCACTCTTCGAAGACGTACTTGAGAGCCGAAACGAACCACAGCCGAAAGAGGTTGCGAGTTCAGGTGCAAAAGAAAAGGCGCCAGTCGGTTTTGAAAGTCCAAGCGTGGAAGAAGTGGCAGTGAAAATCCCGGTAGAAAAGAAAACTGAAATACCAATTGTGAAGCCGGTTAAACAGGAGACGGTTCAAGGTTCGAAAGCAGAGACTCAAGAAAAGGCCCAAGTGCTGATGCTAGATTTCATGGACTCTATGGAGAGTGAACTTGGCATCGCCCCTGCGGAGATCGTGGTGGCAATGAGTCGGCTCAATAACCAAGACCTGATGTTACCTCCTGAAGAAACAGTGGAACAAGTTATTGGACAATTTGATTTGGATGCTGGTGAAGAAGTCATCGCAATTGATCTCTATGGAGATTTGCTCGTCGGTCTCGCGGCTCTAAAGGCAGAGCCACAGTCGACGGCTGAAGCTTTTGCTGACCGCACTTGGGCTGGCGGCGCATGGTCGGATCCACAAATGATGGGTCGAGCGGGCGCTGCTACTGCAGGCATGATGATGTTGCACCAGCAACCCCAGACAAATCAGTTGTCACAAAATACTTTGTCCCAACGTTTACCTGGTCAACAGATTTCCGTTCAACAACCTCTGACTCCAAAAGAGAAAAAGGAGGCATTGAACGCGTCTTTGGATAAAATGAACTCGAAGTTCTTTATGCAAGAACCAAAAGCGATGCCTCAAGATTTGGCAGGGTCTCAAGATTTAGCAAATGAAAGTCTAAAGACTTCAATGCGAGATCCAAAATTGATGTCGGAAACCTCAGCCGGCCGCAATTATTCTGGTGGAAAAATGAATCTTCCAGAAGGAATGCAAGTGGTTGAACTAGAGACGGTTTCACATCAGTCAGCAGATGCCGATCCGGCCATGCTCGATGCACAGGTGATGGATTCTGCAATGAAACCCGAAGCAAAGCTAATAGCGACAACTGCGGGACTAGCGGCTCAGGCTATGAAAGCGATGCCGAAGGCAGAAGTGAGATCAGCTGAGGCGATGTCAGTGGACACAGCACAAATGCAAGTCGGAATGAATGCGGACGTTATGCCTATGAATGTATTGTCAAAGGCAAATGCGCAGAGTTCTAACAATGATCTAATGTCATTTTCTGATAAGGGTTCATCTCTTGAGGATTCTGATCTTAAGTCATTAAGTGACCCATCTTCTTCTAAAGAGGGAGATCCATTTGCAGTTTCCAAAGACGCGGGCCAAGTCGATCCATTGCGCGGAAACGCCAAGTCTTTAGCAGCCGGTGGTGCTGCCGGAGCTATGTTAGGAGCTAGACATGGTCAGAATGATCCAAATGTCCAAGCGTTGATGAATCGTGCACAGATTCTCATTCGTGATGGCGGTGGAGAAATGAAAGTGACAATGACTCCTGAAGGCATGGGAACAGTTGATCTAAAGGTCGTAGTTGAGAATGGCAAGGTGAATGTTGAAATGCTTGCGGACTCTCCGCATGCGAAGAAGTTAATTGAATCGGCTTCGAATGATCTTAAGTCTCATTTGATTGAAAGCAAATTAGACGTAGGAGCGATCAAAGTAGATTTAGCCTCTCGCAGTTCAACTAACTTAGACAACTCTTCGGGTCAGCAGCAGCAAAAACAAATGGACAGTCAACCTGACCACAGAGGTCGAGAGCAGGCGCAACAGTTTTTCAACCAATTTCGAGAGGGAAATCTCTCACAAAGAGGCGGTATGACTGAGATGCCAGACTTTAGATCTTATTCGCCTCGTAAAAGCGTGGCGTTGGAACCGGCTAAACGACCGGATCCAACAGCACGCAAAAACGAAGGTGGAAGAATTAGCCTTGTGGCGTAAATCAAGAGTAGCGTAAAATTAAAGGATCGGGGGAGGCGACTCTCCTGATTCCAGGAAAGGAATTCCGAATGTCTGCAATATCAGTTAAAACGGGAACAAATGCCTTTGGTAAATCACAAGGAGCGGGTCCCGTTTCACAAACTGATAAAGTGCAGACAATGAGTGCAAACGACACGGCAAAAATAGGTGATGAGGCTGTCGGCGATAAATTGAATCGTATTGCCGACTCTAATTGGGTAGATCCTGATAAAAAAATGCGTGCAACGGGAAATAATGAAATGGGTAAAGATGCCTTTTTCAAACTGATGCTCACACAAATGAAACATCAAGACCCTACGAATCCATTGAAATCGCATGAGATGGCAGCACAGCTCGCACAATTCACTTCTCTCGAGCAATTACAGAATATGAATTCAACTCTCGAAGAAATGCGTGCGGGACAGAAGCCTGCGGAAGGTTTTCAAGCTCTTAACTTCATCGGCAAATCGATCGCGGGTGACTCATCAAAACTTATTCGTGCAGATGAGAAATCAACTCACGATTTTCGTTTTGATTTACCGGCGGATGCTGCAAATGTTGAAATCAAGGTTCGAAATCCTCAAAATGAAATTGTGCGCACATTTAAATTGGAAGCTCTTAAATCAGGTGAGAATAAAATTAATTGGAATGGTGAGAGTGAGCAAGGTGTCACTCAAGGTGTTGGTGAATATACATTTGCCATCGAAGCGAAAGATGCGAATGGGAAGAAACTCAACGTCAAAACGGATTTCCAGGGAACTGTTTCGGGAGTAAACTATACTGCTGAAGGTCCTATCCTTTTGGTCGGCGAGAAGACTGTTCGTCTAGCTGATGTTAAAAAGATTGTGGACCCAAGTATTAAGAGCAATGACCAGAAATTGAAAAATTTAAATGAGAGTCCAAATCAAGACTTGAAACAGGACGGCAAAAAGCAGGAAACTAAAAGTGTAGCTCCAGCCTCAGCTCCCATTGTTAACAACCTTGGAGAAGGCGTGGCAATGACAAACGGAATGAAGAATAAGTTAGAGAAGGAATTATAAAGTTAATGTCTGAAATTAAGGGAACTGGAAATTCGAATATTCAGACGAGAGAGGTTGTTCAACAGGGCTCACACCCTGCACCCGATCTTAAGGGAGGACCTTCGTTTCAAGAAGCTCTCTCCAAGCTACAGCAAATGGGGCCATCGGTAGCTCCAGCTGCATCACCTGCAATGGGTGGACTGAAGTTTTCAAATCATGCGATTGAAAGAATGCAATCGCGAGGAGTGAGTTTTAATCCTCAAGATTTGACGAGACTCAATGAGGCCGTGCAAAAAGCGGCGGCAAAAGGGTCAAAAGACTCATTGATTCTTATGAACGACTCAGCGCTGATCGTGAGTGTTAAGAACAATACCGTTGTGACGGTGATGGATAAGAATGCATTGAAAGAGAATGTGTTCACAAACATCGACAGCACAATCGTGATGTAAGTTTTTCGAGTCCGCTCGAAGAGTGGATGAGAAAAGGGATATTTCGCTAGAATGGCGAACGCAGTGTTAAAAAACAATTTAGGGCTGGTCCTCGCAGAGGAGGCCCTCCATCGAAGGTGCCGAATGCATTCTTCGAAAGTGCGAAAGCACAATGACATGGAGGTCATAAATGGGTATTCTTTCATCATTATATACAGGTGTATCGGGTATGACAGCACAAGGGGAAGCCCTTGGTGTGATTGGTGATAACATCGCCAATGCAAATACTACGGGATTTAAAGCTTCAAGAGCTGAATTCCAAGATATCGTAGCAAAAAACTTAAAAGGGATTCTGGGTGGTAACCAAATCGGACGTGGAGTAAAAATTGGTGCTGTGAATCCAATTATGGCTCAAGGTAATGTTGATGCCACAGAAAAAGTAACAGACTTAGCCATCTCAGGAGACGGATATTTCGTAGTTCGCGGATCTGACGGTGAGACATTCACTCGTGACGGATCTTTTATGTTTGATAAAGACGGATCGTTAACAACTTCTGATGGACAAAAAATTCAAGGTTTCCAGGCGGATGAAAAGGGTGGAATCATCAACAAATTGGGAGACATTAAGTTCCCAAGAGCTCTCATTCCAGCCAAAGGAACGACAAAAATTAAACTCGATCTCAACTTGGATTCCCGTGTGACAACAACTAAAGAATTCAATCCTGAAGATCCTTATGAAACATCTCATTATACGACAGGTGTTGAAGTTTATGATTCTCAAGGTAACAAACATTTGATGAATGTCTTCTTTAATAAAGACAAAGACCGTGAATGGACTTATCGCGGAATGGTTGATGGCAAAGAAGTAACAGGTGGAGAGGCAGGTAAGTTGGCAGAAGTCTGTAAAGGTAAAGTGACATTTACAGTTGATGGTAAGCTTGACACCGAAGAGTTAACGGAATCAAACTTCAACTTTGCGGGCGGTGCACTTCAGAATCAACAATTGAAGGTTGATTTCGGTGATTCAATCACAACTGATGGTGGCAAGGGTCTCGACGGAACTAAACAGTATGGTAAAGATTCTGACTTGATCACATGGCACCAAGATGGTGCGGCTGCCGGAACCATCACGGGTCTATCATTCAACGATGACGGCGTGTTAACGGCTCTTTACTCCAACGGTGAAGCAAAAGACTTAGCTCAGGTGGCGATTGCGAAATTTGAAAACTCTGAAAAGCTCTTTAAGGTTGGAAACAACCGTTTGAAAGAATCTCGTGAAGCTGGAACTCCTTCGATTGGAGCTCCGGGTAAAGCGGGACGAGGGAAGATCTTTGCGAAGTCTCTCGAGAGATCAACAGTTGATTTGGCAATGGAATTCGTAAACTTGATCCAGAACCAACGTGGATTCCAAGCAAATGCGAAGACCATTACGACAACTGATGAGCTTCTTCAAGAAGTGATCAATCTTAAGAGATAATAAACTCTTAAATTAATATAAAAATGTTCTCATAAGCAGTCTTGTTACGGCTGCTTTGTGAATCCTAAATTGTTGCACTTATTTGTGCTTCAGACATTGCTGTGGTTTGTGTTGCCTGACCCGCAAAACAAACTCCTATTTCAAGTCCACTTGAGGCCTGACCTGCTTTGGGTGGACAATCCCTCTTAATGCAATGTTCTTAAGGTCCTGTTGACCTCTTCCTTCTGGAATCATAGCCTTGTGGCTATGAAATCTGTCTTTTTGCAATCTGATACACAGGCTCAAGAATTTTTCGATACAGTTCTCAAACGACCTGAAAACGAACTTATAGTTATCGGATTTAGAGACTCAGATCTTATGAAATCTCATTTTCCCAAAGTTTTTGAGTTGGGGTCGAGGTTTTCTAAAATTTTTATGCAAGCCCGAGATTCAGATTTTGAGTTTCTTCATGGTCACATGGAGCAGCTTTTGGCCTCAAAAATCGGTCTATGTGTGGAACTTGAGGTCATTCCTCCTGCTAAAGGGGAGGTTGATAAGGATCTCTATCGAACTACGCCCGCAGAAATTTTTTCGCAAGCTTGCGAAGATTTTCATAAATGGAGATTTCTTTTTCCTGAAGTGCGAGTTGCCTACGAATTGCATTTTGAAAAAGAGAATATTCCTCTTTTGGCGCCCACCTTACAGCACCTCTCTCTTTTTGAGCCCCCATTTATCTTTTTGAACCCTCAATCTCTTTCCTGGGATTGTGCCGAAGAAGTTAAGAACCAACTTTTGCATTATCAGATTTATGCCGACAAAGTTTGTTATGTTTATTTCTCCCCAGATCATCCCTACGCAGAAGAATGGAATGCACGAACTGAAAATGTTTTGAGCGGTCCCAAGATGATCGATGTTGATCTGTCGAATTTTTGTACGCACAATTGTAACTTTTGTGGTTTGTATGCCGATGAGGCTGTTGCACTCGAGATAAAAAAAGCGGGTGGGTCCGAACCTGAACTCGTCATGAAGTACAAGAGAAGTAAATTGGACTACGAAAAGGCCCGCCGTTTGATTTCAGAACTTCCCGACAGTACGGGAACTTTGACTTTCGGAGGTGCGGGCGATCCAATGACTCATCCGCAGTTTTTTGAACTGGTCGAGATGGCTTTAAAAAGAGGATTTCTGGTAACGGTCATTTCTAATTTTGCGTATTTTAATGACGAAAAAATAAGACGTTTATCTGAGCTCGCAGCTGAAAATCCCTACTCTGTTTTCTTTCAGGTAAATTTATCCGCCGGTCGGGCCGAAACGTATGTGAAGACTCGTCCAAATCAAACTGCAAAAACATTTGATCGAGTTGTTGGCCACCTTAAGTTGAGCGCGGATCTTCGATTGAAGCAGGGGCGGGGTCTTTTCCACAGGCTTATCAACGTTACCACTCGCGAGAATTACCATGATATTTGCGAGCTGATTGGAATTGGAAAGTATGTTCATAGTCTCGATGTTTGGATTAAACCTTTAGAAATTCATGGGGAAATAACTAAAAGACTTCTAATTCACCAAGAGGATTTGCCTGATTATGCAATGAAGGTGAAGCTGGCATTGTATTTTGCAGACCAATTGGGCGTGGTTCTTTTTGATCGAATGACGATGGAGAAGATCGTTGAAGATCAAAAGGAAGAGATTGCGAAGCTTGAAAAAATAAGAAACTTCGAAAATCGCTTGCAAGACGAGCTCGACAATTCTTTTCATCTGAAAAGAGAGATGCTGGCCAAAAATCCGACTCATCATCCAGATTTTTCAAAAGTTTATGCTTCTTTTCAGATTTTCTTTAATTCTCGATTTAATGGGGTGGGTTCGAGCATAGAGACTCCACCAGTTGTAAAAGTGAAGGCCGAAAAAGTCATGGCCAACTATGGTGGCAAGGCATCGGCCTCGATTCCGGCAACCTATTTTTCGAATATGCCTTGTCATATTGGATATTTTTATCTGCGTATCACGACCGATGCTAACTGGCTTCCATGTTGTATTTCGGATCTACCAGTGAATCGACAAAAAGACGCAAGTCTTTTAAATGCATGGCTTTCGGGGCAACTCGTGAATTTTAGAAATAAGTTGAAGGGCATTCACAAAGAGAAGTTCCATATGACGGATCCGCAATGGACTTTCTGTCAACAATGTGTTCATCGTCCTATTAATGAAGAGTATAATCGAAAAGTTGGATTTGAGTTGGTTCTGTGAGTGCTGGGTTTCTTGTACAGTGGTTCACAAAATCTTAGGACTAAAAGTTTTCTTTGGGTGTGTAGGGTGCATCCGTCCACGGAAAAATGGACCTTACTTAAGGGATTGCTTTTCAGAAAAATTGATCATGAAGCCTTTTGGTTTGGTACGCGAAGCCCGTCGGAGAAGAACCATCCATGGTTGATGGAGGCTGTCCGCCTCCATACCTCGGGATGCGTTCGCACATCACGTGCGATCCGCTCATATAAGGCTCCCAAGTGATGATTTCCAAAATTACTCATTACAAACTGAACTTAAAGGTCTCTTGCGCTGGAAGCGCGAGAGAAGTGGAGGTATAGAGGCACGAGCACGATGCCTTTCTCTGATGGCGGCGCAGGTCTGTAGACCTTCATTTAAGGATTTAAATGATTCGATGGGCTTAGAAAACCAGCCTCCATGGCACATAAAATTTCGTTACCACACAGTAATCTTGGCAAACAGGCCTGCACCATGCGCAATCAAACACCAGGGCACGATGGGGGGCTGGATAGTCCTCATGACGGGATGTCTTTCGTCGTGTCTGAACCGATCGGCATTGAACTGAAGTAACCGTTTCTCCTCACTCATCGAGGCGAATGTAAAGAATGAATCATCTTATGATGACCAGAACAAAGTAGAGTGAGATTTTCTAATTCATCGCCGCCACCTTGGGACACTTGAATAATATGATGAACGTCTAAGTGTCTTCTCTGAGAACAACGTTTGCCGTTTGAATCTGTGTGAGCACATTGAGAGTTATATTTTAATTGAATCAAGTGCTTAATCGGAGCCTTCAAAGGCTTTCTAATTTTTGACGCGCGCATTTTGGCACCAATGCCTGGGCCTTGTAAATTATGTGACACAGTAGAGTTTCCTTCGACTTTAGGTGAAGGATTTACATTCACCTTTCCATTTCCATTTCCATTGCACATAGTCTTGAAGTCAGCATTTTCAACTCCGCCTCGATGACCAATGACATTGGATTTGGGCGCCGTAAAATCATTGATAGTTTTGGCTCGAACACTTTCTTTTTGTATGTCTACGGCTTTAGTTTTGTCTTTGAGAGCATTTGCGATTTCAAATTGAGCTTCTTCTCTTCTTCTCGTAGAAACCTTAGTCTTAGAATTTCCTTCCTCTTGAAGCTTACCCCGCATTTTTTGTCTTTTTGCTCGTTTAATCGGATCATACTTTTCCAGATAAAGATCTGCCAAGACATTTAGTGATTCTTCAAGACTCACGGCCCTCCTTTTCTTTGAGCTCTCTAAATCCTGAATGCGTCTGAGCTTCAACATTAATTCTTCTGAAACCCCAATCTGAAGTTGTACACGAACCGCGTCTTTACCAGAGGATACACTCTTTTCATTTGCCGCCAATTTTATAAGCTTGATCTGTTCCTTTGGAGCATTTGAGTATTCTAGCTTTTCCCTGACCGCTTCCCTGGGTTTTGCAATGGCGATTTGTTTCTCAAGCTGATGCTTTGTAGAACTCTTTGCCAAAGAAATCCATTCCGATTTGTTTTCTTTGGTAATTACCGAAGTCATGCGTTTTGCCTTAGAAACGGTGATAGATCCATTTCTGATTTCTTCCTTTAGTTCTGGCACTTCTCGAGTCTTCCTTGCCACGCCAATAAATATGTAGGCCACTTCGTTCGAGAGTTTTAGAACTTCGGTGGCATAAGAAAATAAAGAATTACATTTGTGCTGATAATAAATTCTGTAACGATCGACTTGTTCCAAGATTTCAATAAGTTCTATTTCAGAGCGCTTATAGGACTTTGCCGCTTCCATGGCTCGCTCATGAATTTGTTTGTCTCTGTTATTGGTCATTCCCTTATCTCCTTTTTGTTGGCGAGATTGGGAATCTTATATCACATGTTTTTTGAAGCCAAATTTAGCATTAGTTAGAATGCATTTTTAGCTCCAGCTTATTTTCTCTAATCGCCTCACCATTGAGTTAAAAAGAGAACTTTACTTTTATGCAGAAAAACTTTGAGATCGTTAATTACAGCTGAGATTAGCGATTCAATAACTCCGTCAATCTTTTTTGAAAATCTTTTCGACATCTTAAAAAAAATCGTAATCAGTCGGTCAGTTGGGAAGCGGCGTATGGAGCATATCGATTCTGCGAACAAATTTCCTCCAGAATTGAAAATTGAGGATCTTCTTCCATCTGACTGAACGATTGCAAAAATTCTTCGGTAACGTCTGTGTCATCACAAAAAATTAATCTCATTAGACTCAAATGAACTTGCTGAATCAAAGGTTATGGAATCGAGCTACGACTATCCAAAAAGTTTGAGGTTAAGACGGTCCATCAATGGAGCGATCTACTTGGCAACTTCCTGGCGGAATATTTTTTCATAAGCTAAACGATCGGCATTCACCACGAAGGAAGCCATTCCAGAGGTTCAGCCGGGCGCCCCCGATTAGAGCATGCAGTTTCTGCATTTTGAAGCCAATATGCGCAACCAAAGTAAATCACTCTCAAATCCCCTTCAGCCGAACTTGCATCTCCTTCATCTTCCTATGAAGTTTCTCCGCCTCAAACCAAAGCTGCGAGCGTAACCTCTCCTCATCAGAAAGAAGTTCTTCTTTCTTCAAATCAGGATGGTAAATATCCACAAGCATACGAAATTTCGCCATTCTCATCGGCAATCCAGGAATCGTGAAAATTCCAGACTTAGCAAGCGGAGTCGCAAGTTTTGAAGGTAAAAATCCGAGCAAAACTTTCCACTCCTCTTTGAGTTTAATTGGAATTCCCCAATCTTCAGAACC
>JBFWYS010000037.1:0-13481 GCA_050186175.1 Pseudobdellovibrionaceae bacterium | reverse complement strand
CTAAAGCTGCAAAGGCTGCAGCAGTATCTCCTGCACCAGCACCGGTTAAACCAGCCAAAGCAGCTGTAAAAGCACCGCCTGCCAAGACGGCTTCCAGTAAGTCGGCTCCGGCAACAAAGGCAAAAGGTGCCGCAAAAGCAGCTTCCGCCAAAGGAAAACCAAAAAAGAAGTAATTTTCGTTTTAAATGTCCGAAATCCGAAAAGCCTTTTGTAACAAAGGGCCTTTTTATTTGCCTGAGTCTTAGTCCCTCCATTGCAAGCCTCGTTTTGACAAAAAGCGGAGGATGTTTGTGATCAAAAATCAAAGGGGCCAAGGTCTTATAGAATATCTAATTATTGTCTCTCTCGTGGCTGTCGCATCGATATGGATCATGCGGACCGTTGGAAACAGCGTTCAAGTCCAATTTGCAAGGATCAATAATGCTCTTGGTGGCCATGGCAGCCCTGGCTCCGTTGAAAAAGTCGAAGCTAAATCACTGACAAAAAAGGATTTGAGCGATTTCATCAAAGGCACTGCTCAACCTAACACCCAAGGCGACAAAGCCGAATGAATCAAAGAGGTCAGGCCGTTCTTGAAATGATCGCTGGACTCGGCCTGGGAATCTTAATGGCTTTCTCGATGCTGACTATATTCATTCATTTTGCAATTAGTTTTCTGGCACATCGGGAAGTCTATGAAACCAATGTCTGTATCGCGAATGAGCAGTCCATCGATAATTGTCAGCATGTCACTCGCAGAAAGTTAGAAGGAGCTTTTTCACTCTTCGATCAAATTCAGCTGACAACTCAAAAAAGTGATCAACGAGTAAGGACTGTATTAAAATGGAAAACCAAACCATTTCAAAAAAATTTTCAAAGGGAGCATACATTAGACCTTCCTCTCGAGTTAAAAATGAAAAGGGATTTTCGGTTCTCTTTTTAATTTTTTTCTTGCCCTTGTTGCTGAGTCTTCTTTTGGGAGGCTCGATGCTAGCTTATATTTCCCTCTTACAAAGTGAAATGCTCTCGACGTGTCGATCGGAGCTACTCAAGACCCAGAAAAAATCTGGAAAGGAAATTCGGCAGATTTTGCACTTGAATACACAAGTGCAGGCTCATTATGCAGCTCTTCGGGCGGCTCAGAGTTCTTATTATTCCGCACTTGCGTCTTTAAATCCTTATGCAATCGCGGCGGCTAAGGCCCATCTGATGTATGTAAAATCCCAAGGATATGCACTCCATCTCACTCAGCAGTTATTAATTCGCCAGGCCGACTTTTCGTTACAAGCGGGGATCATTTCCGCCGAAATGCAGATTCGCGCGAACTTTAAGAAATTTCCAGCACTTGGAGAAAGCACGCTTTTTCACCACCTCAATCTTTCTAACCGAACTCAAAAAGTGGCAATTGAGTCCGTAAGTTCAAGGACTCCTTCCGAATATCGTCTTAAAGCGGATTTCGAGGCTGAACAGTTGCAATCTATTTCGTGGTCTTATTTTTTCATGTCGTCAAAAAGCAAATGGCTAAATTCCTTTTACAAAAACTCAGTCCCATTTTCGGATCAATGTGCAGCTACATTAAAGGTCAAAAATCTTTCGTTCCGCGCTTTCCTCAAAGAGGACAAATGGTTGTCGAAACAATTTTCGCCGTTTTAGTTCTAGTATCGTTGCTATTTTTCGGTAATCAAGTAGCCAAACAATTTCACAAGCAGATTCCTAAACATCAGTTTAAAGGGAGTTATCGATGAAAAATTATAAAGAGTTCCTCTCCAATAGAGTAAACCAACTTTTGATCGCAGCCATTCTATTACTAATTATTTGCTCTCTTGTATTTTCTTCCAAGGATTCTGAACGGATCGTCGATGGATCTGCGCAAGCCGACACCTACATTCCCGCGGGACATGTTCTTATCCCCCTTGAAATATCAAACATTGACTCTATAAAAGGGATTCTCGGTTCTTATGGTGTCGTCGATTTATTCCGCAGTTCCGAGGACAGGAAAAACGAACCTCAGCTCATTGCAAGACACGTTAAACTAATTCGCGCTCCTCTCGATCCTGATCATTTTGCAGTATTAGTTCCAGAAACCGAGACAGGACCGATTCTTAAAGGTTTCGGCCCCATCGTCGCCGTAATTCAGAATCCAAAAGCAGACTCGTCGCAGGTTTTTAGAACTCAAAAAAAAACTAATCGCATTATTGTCGGTCAATAAAAGGGGTCTTATGAAAAATATTCTATTCTTTTTTATTTTTTGCTCATCTGCACTTGCAAACGAACAAAAAATTCTGATTCAAGCACCCGATGCGGATACGGAAGAGTACCTTTCCTATTTACAAACTCACTCTCAATATTCCTCACCTGTTCAATATCAAACAAACGAGATCAATCGAGACCTTTCTTTCTCCCTAAAATGGACACCTGTTTTAAGAGAGGTGCAACTCTCGAATCAGTCCCTTGACTCCGTCTGTAGCGAGGCTTTTAAGGAGGCTTTTCAAAAACCACTTGGATCCCAGGACCTAGAGACACTTTCTCTTTGTTCCTGGAGTTTTAAAAAATCAAGCTCACCACAAGAAACAGAATATTTGAAGAATCATTTAATTTTAGAAGCCCAAGAAAAAAACAAATCCATTTCTAATTCACTGCCTACGAGCGCATGGGATTTTAAAAAAATGTTCCCCGCCTATTCGCGTGTCCTAATCAATGGACATAGTTTTGACTTGTCTCAAAAATCAAAAATATTCCTTTTGTCTGGAGTTTACCAAGTTATTTTATTGTCGAATTCGGCACAAAAGATTGAACACTGGGGAACACTTGGAGAGCTAGAGGCAAAACAAAAAAACGCATCTCATTTAATTTCTGGATCCTGCATTAGTCCCGATGTGATAAATATTCCTATCTCTTACTTACATAAGAGTGAGGGCTTTTACGGCGAAGAATGTGTGGCCGCATTCAACATGAAACTCAAGCGGCAGGAGGTTTTATTGAACGAAATATCTCCACCAACAAAACCATCTTTTTTTAAGGAAAACTCATGGGTCATTCCGCTGGCAATTGTGGTTGGAGCTGGAGCCGCCGTCTACTTTCAAAACAAAGATGTAAGTTTCTCTCTTCCATTTTAAAATTGGATTCCGGTGCATTTCCCGTCTTCGAAATGGGAAATTGCCGGGCACCAATTTTTATCTGGGTGGCTTTGATAAGAGAAATAACTTTTCGAAATGGGTGCTATGCCTTGTTTGCTGGATTCGTTCAAGGCTTGAATATTTGAGAATATTGATGTGGGTTCAATGGGACTATCGCTTCCAAAAAAGAAAGTAATCCCCTTTTTCTCTAGGGCCTGCCAAGGAAAGGCGTGTTTAGCAAGACGACCTAATTTTTTTTCCAACCAAACCCGATCCGTCAACCAATGGCAAGGTTGCATGTAAACCTTGGCTTGAAGCTCGCTAAGAAGCTCGATCGTTTCAGGACGAATCAGCTCGGCATGTTCAAAAGTAATGGAACCCAGTCTATCTTGATTTTTCAAATCCAAGGCCCACGAAGCAATAAAATGCACAGCTTCGTCGCCAATCGTGTGAAACGCACACTCAATATTCTTATCAAATGCAACGCTAAGAATTTTTTGAATCTCTTCTTTACTCCATGCGATTTTGCCATTTTCTGATGAACCTTGATAATTTTGACTGATATACGCTCCTTCAGAGCCGAGGGCTCCGTCGAAAAAAATCTTGAGCCCAAGGAGACGCATATTTTTTGGCGAGTCTTTTTTTGCAAGAACAGCATGAGCCGCCAATAAGTCTAGTTCATGAATTGAATCAAGTACAAAATAACTTTCAACGGCTAGAGACAAAGGCGCCTGTGAATTGAGAGTTTTCAAGAGGGCGAATTGTTTTGGGGTTGAAGTCATGTCGCGAACATGTGTAAAGCCGGCGCGATTGAAGATCTCAACTCCCTTTTTTAAAAAAGTTGCAACTTGTTCATCTGTAGGAGACGGAACAATTTGATCGATAAGTAATTTTGCTGTGTCGACTAAAATTCCTGTTGGCACTCCTGAGGAGTCGCGGATTATTTTTCCACCCGCTGGAGAAGGGAATTCAGATTCCTTTTTCCCGAGAAGAAGAATTCTTCTTAAGGCCTCAGAGTTAACCCAAGCCGTGTGACCGTCGGCTCTGGTAAAATTCACGGGTTGATTCGGAAAATAGTGATCCAAAATTTCTTTCGTTGGTAAACCCTCTGGCCACAAAGAGTGATCCCAGCCAAATCCTACGATCCACTCTCCACGTTTCGAAATCTCTGGAATGTTTAAATCCTTCACGTCTTCAGGTTTACGAAGGGTTGCCAAAGAAAGAATTGAAGCCGTCTCTCCTGTTGCCATCAAGTGGACGTGACTGTCGTAACAATTCGGCACTGAAAATTTGTGGTACATTTGAAGCATAAAAAACCCCCGCCTGAGGGAGGTTTTTGTATCATATTCCATTTGGAAAATTAAATCTTTTAACGAATTGGCGTTGTTCCTAAACCAGAACTTGTAGGTTGAGTCCCTTGGAGGTAAATCCCTCCCTGAAGACCACCTTGGACTCCACCACTAAGACCACCACCCACGCCGTATCCATACTGAACTTGTTGGAGACGCATCATGAGCGTGTATAATTCTTGTTGGAGACCTTGAGCAACTCTCTGACGAGCGGCTTGTTGTTCCATATATTGTTGCTGCTGAGCCATTTGCTGCTGATACATTTGCTGCTGCATTTGCATCATCTGCTGTTGGTACTGCATTCCCGCATCCATTCCAGGCATCATTCCAGCCATTCCAGCCATTCCAGCCATTCCAGCCATTCCAGCCATTCCAGCCATTCCAGCCATTCCAGCCATTCCGGCCATTCCGGCCATTCCAGCCATTCCGGCCATTCCCGGCATCATTCCCATTCCGGCCATTCCGGCCATTCCAGCCATACCCGCCATTCCCGGCATCATCAACATTCCGCCACCCATGCCAGCCATACCTGCCATTCCGGGCATCATCATCATTCCACCGCCGTACATTCCGCCCATGCCCATCATTCCAGGCATCATCATCATTCCGCCGCCATACATTCCACCCATGCCCATCATTCCAGGCATCATCATCATTCCGCCGCCACACATACCGCCCATTCCTGCCATTCCTGGCATCATCATCATTCCGCCGCCGTACATTCCACCCATGCCCAACATTACAGGCATCATCATCATTCCGCCGCCGTACATTCCACCCATGCCCATCATTCCGGGCATCATCATCATTCCGCCGCCCATTCCGGCCATTCCTGCCATCCCAGGCATCATCATCATTCCGCCCAGACCTATAAGTCCGCCACCGCCCATCATCATTCCATATGGACCGAATGGACCACCGCCCATCCCTCCCCACGGACCGGCCATTCCCCATGGCCCCATTCCAGGCATGTACATTCCGCCGCCCATTGGGCCGCCGAACATTCCCGGAGGCATTCCAAATGGCATGCCTCCGTGCCCATACATATTTCCCATTCCAAATGGCCCCATCATTCCGTAAGGTCCACCACCAAATCCGCCACCATTCATCCCGCCGCCGCAACCGAAACCACCGGCTCCGATTCCACCACCTAAAGCTCCATATAATCCGGCCATCAAGAATGGATAACCATAACCGATTGCTGGGTAAGGTTGAGTCGGCCATCCCATTTGTGCATTGTTTTGCATCGCCTGATTATTTTGATAAACACCGAGACCGATCGCACCTAATCCAAGAGCGACGTTTCCGATTACTTGTCCTGTCGACATCTCTTTTGGTCGGTAACCTGCACCACCGCCGTATCCGGCCATCATACATTCTGGACAGTCGGCTTCAGTTGAGTCCTTGATTGCCTTCTGAAGATCTTTTCTTCCAGTTTTAAGACGACGTTCAAGGTTTTTGATTTGTCTTTTCTTGTTCTCGATGTCGCTTTTCTTATCCGCGAGCTTTGAGGCGGACTCTGCCATCTGAGCGACCGAGTCAACGCAATCAGAAACGCTTTTTTCGCCTTTTACTTTACGAGCTTGATCGGAACAAATACTTGGAAGAGTGTTACCTTCGTTGTTTCTGTCGCAATACTTTGCCCATTCCTTGTTCGTAAGACCACGGACTTCAATACTTCCTTGTCGAAGATTTGGATCGACCGGTTTGGTTTTAAAAAAATCCTCGAGGTGGGGTTTCTCATGGCGAGCAAAAGCATCTTTTCCCGAATCTTTTTGGCAACCCCAGTCTAGGTAGTCACAGCAAGAATTTCGGCCTTCGGCATGTTGAATGACCGAAGTGGCGGCATTCGCACTCAGAGTAGCATTTAATGTTGATCGATGTTCTCTAACTTCTTCGGCTAAATCTTTCTTTTCACTTTCGAGTTCGCGTAATTCCTTTTTCAGTTCAGCAAGTGCGATTTGCATATCTCTAAGATCAAGTCGCTTGTCCTCTACATCGGCACCGGCACCGTATCCATACCCACAGCCTTGCATTCCGCCGTACATTCCGTAACCCCACATTCCCATTGTGGCGTTCGCACGCGGCACTAAGAGAAATGCGGCAACAAAAAGTATTTTTGTAAATTGCGACAAGAAACTCATATGAGCACTCCTAAGCATAGGAAAATACACGTCTCCCTACACATCTTGTGGTACCAGATCGACAATTTCGGCATCAGACTTGACTCATTTTCCAACAAACTAGACCTTCGTCCTCAATAAAAATGTATTTTTCGATACTAAAAAATTGCGACTCTCCTCCCATAATTCTACACTAAATTCACGCCTATGAAACACTCTATTCTCTGTGTAGATGACGAACTCGACAACGTGGAAGCCCTTGAGCGGCTTTTTCGGAAAAAATATTCTGTACTAAAGGCCACGTCTGGCAAACAGGCACTCGCTCTTCTCGACGAAAATCCAAATTTAGCGTTGATCATCTCGGATCAAAGAATGCCAGAGATGACCGGCGTAGAATTTTTAGCAAAAAGTCTTGCAACTCATCCTCATACCACTCGAATTCTTCTTACGGGCTACACTGATATTGAATCTGTAATTGCAGCGATTAACTCTGGGCAGATTTATCGCTACGTCACCAAGCCTTGGGATCCAAATGATCTTTTGACGGCTGTAGATCGAGCGATCGAACGTTTTGAAATGGTTCAGGAATTGCGCAAGAAAAATGTAGAGCTCGCAAAAGCAGTCGAAGAGTTAAAAACTTTGGACTCAGCGAAGAGCCAGTTTATGATTCTCGTCAATCATGAACTTAAAACTCCCCTCACGAACATTCTTAGTTTTTTAGAATTGCTGAAAGAGACTTCTCTCTCTGATGATCAAGCCCTTTATGTGAATCGCATTCAAAAGAGTTCGCAGAAATTGAAGGAGATCGTTGAAGATGTCTTATTGATCATGTCTTCTCAAACTGGGCAGATGAAAATTGACCTATCTTCTTTGACCTTACGCGAACTTAAAACGTCTGTGACGGCTGAACTTTATAGACTTTCGCAGAACAAAGATCAGACGCTTGAATTTTCAAATACGGAAATAATCTTTAAGAGCGATCGCCGATGCGCTTTACAAATACTCAACAGACTTATCCACAATGCCATCAAGTTTGCTCCCGAGAAATCCAAAATTGATATCAATGTGAGAGAAGGATCTATAGGAACTCGTCTTTCTGTTTTTAATCCAGGAAGCCATATTCAGCCTGCGATGATCGAGAAAATTTTAAAGCCGTTTACCCTAGACGAAAACGTCATGAATCATTCTCAGGGAATGGGTTTAGGTCTCTCCGTTTGCCAGTCTTTGGCTCTGGCCTTGGGTTCCAAACTCGAAATCGAAAACAAAAATGGCGGCGTCAGTGTAGCCGTCGAGTTTATATCCTAAAATAACGTTCGGGTATTCTTTTGGTGCGAGATTCGGCCTCCCCGGACATTTCTTACCGAAGAATGATGCCTTGAGCAGACGTAAAAATTTGCAGGTGCCAGTTTCCATGAAGTTTTTCATTCTTCTTCTCCTTTTTATAAGCGATCTCTGTCTTGCTGAAACTTTGATTTTAAAACAAGGCGAGACCTCGAACCTTCCAGTTCGCGGAAAAGGGATGATGTGGGTTGAAAATAACAAGAGTATTGACGTCACAGACTTAGGGTCGAGTCTTCGAATTTTCGGCAGAAAGCCAGGCACGACAAGCCTTTCGCAAGATCAGTTTCAATTTCAGATCGAAGTTCTCGATCTTCCCAATTTCAATGCCTATCACAAAATTCGGAATAAGCTTTTAAGTTTTCGAGGTTTGTCAGTTACCGTCAACAATGGAGCGATCACAATTGAGGGAAGTCTTTTAAGGTTAGATGATTGGCTTGCGATTTCAAAAGAGTGCGCCAATTGTAACCTTCTTTTCTCTGCCGAAATGACTTCTGCTCTCCAACAAAAGTCCCAAACCTATTTTCTTGATCTGATGAAGAAAAATCTTCTTCCAGCTACTCAGATAAAAAATGACTCGCAAAAATGGCAAGTCCTCCTTCCAGAATCGATGAAAAATAAAACCGCATCGGTTAAAAAGGTACTTTCGCCTTTTGGAATTCAAATTTTAACTGACGACTCGCTGATCGAAATTGCGCCGATGATACGAGTTCAGATCTTGGTGGCCGAGGTTAAGAGAAAAGCTTTCCAAAGATACGGACTCAAATGGCCTGGAAGTTATCAAGCGCAAGTAATTCCTCAAAAGGGCATTTCTGATCTTCTGCCATTTGATTTGGCAGTCAATGCGTTGGAAGAAAAAGGATACGGTAAAGTTTTAGCACAACCAACTCTAGTTGCTCGTAGCGGAAAAGAGGCTCAGTTTTTTGCTGGTGGCGAAATTCCAATCAAAGTGTCTTCTTTCAAATCTCACGAGGTGGTCTGGAAAAAATATGGAGTCATTCTCACCATTCGTCCTATTGCCGACTTCAGCGGTAAGATGAGTATTGGAATCGAAACCGAAGTCTCCTCTTTAGATTCAAGCCAAGTTATTGATGGAATTCCGGCCCTCTTCACCAATCGAATTCAAAGTCACTTTGATCTGAGCCAATCACAAACTATTGCTCTTTCGGGGCTCATCAAAAGCGACGGAGGAAAAAGCGCCGAAGGTTTGCCCTGGCTATCTCGCCTTCCTGTTTTAGGCCCTCTGTTTTCAAGTCAAGATTACCGGGAGAGCAAAACAGAACTTGTTGTTTTTGTAACTCCATCGATTGCAAAGGAAAGTGATCCTCTCCCTGCCTTACCGAGTGAAAAGGAATAATGTGGAAATTCAAACTCTTGTTAAAAAAATTGATCAGCAAATTCAAGCTCTTTCTCTCACTTCGTTCGAGTACGGAACCAATGAAAACACCCAAACTGGCTTTGAACGAATTAAAAAAGTAGTTGAAGATAACTGTGCCTCGATTCAAGAAATTTCGACAAAAAAGCGGGTAGAAGCGGACTATCTCGGCTTTGGACCTTTAGAAAATCTCCTGCTCGACGCCGAAGTGACAGAGATTCTGATTCAGAACCACCGACAAATCTTTTTTGAAAAAGAGGGAAAACTTTTTCCGTGGCCCGACTCCTTTTTAACCGTTGCAAACTATGAAAACGCTTTGAAGCGAATTTTTGATGAATCGCAGATTCAGGTGACCTTAGATTATCCTCTTGTCGATGGAAACTGGCGAGGATTTCGTTTGACGGTCACTGGATCTGCGGTGACTCGTGGCGCCCCATTTATTAGCTTGCGGCGCCACCCTGAAAATCCCTGGACCCTCGAGAAACTACGATCTGTTGGATGGTGCACAAACGAGCAGGCAGATATTCTTCGGTCCTTAATAAAAGATCGAAAAAATCTCTTCGTTATCGGCTCGACAGGAGCCGGTAAAACTTCTGTTTTGAATGCTCTTATGCACGAACTTCCTATAGCTGAAAGAATTGTTACGATCGAAGATTCTTCTGAGCTTACGCTACCTAATGATTTTTCCTCTAAACTCATAACTCGAATCGATCCCACTGAAAATTTGAAACCCGTGAATCAGGCGCATCTAATTCGTCAAGCTTTACGAATTCGTCCCGATAGAATTATCGTGGGAGAGGTGCGGGGCGAGGAAGCAAAGGATTTTTTAATGGCAATTTCAACAGGACATTCCGGAAGTTGGGGAACCATTCATGCCTGCGATCCGCACCAGGCCTTGATTCGTTTGGAGATGTTGATTCAGTTAGGAGCTCCGCAGTGGAGTCTGGAGTCAATACGAAGACTGATCCAATTAAGCTTGGATTACATCGTGATTTGCAAAAAAGAAAACGGTAAACGCCAGCTTGATGGCATTTACCGCATCGGCTCTTTAGAAAGTTCAGGCTTCTTGATCGATCGCATACTCTGTTGATGGCTCGAAACTTTGAGCCTCATACTTTTCGAGTTGCGGCGAGACCTCGAACTCAGAAGTTTCTAGCGACGGCGTTTCAACTCGTGAGCGAATCTGATCTCCTGTAGGACTCGGAATGACCATCACTGGCAATACCAGTATATTCGGCGAGCTTTCGGCTTCGATGGTCTCTGGTTCCATTCTTGGAGTGACCATATCTTTTTCAATAAAAAATCTTTTTGCGATATCTTCGGCGATTCGAGTTCTTGCTGCCTCTTTAGGCTCTTTGTAAGGCGAGAATTCTTCAAATCCCATCTTACCTGCAGCTGCACTACTTCTGGTAACGCGGTCACGAATATCGTTAGCCCCTACTTCTCGTCCCAACATTTGCGCTCCAGGGCGCCCTGGAAAATTGTCAGAGTCATCCGAAATTTTAAAGCGATTCGAGCTTGGAAGAATTCTGCTGATTTTTTCCATACACACCTCCTGTGTGTTCGCATTGCCGCGAAAGATGCCGTCATCCTGACTGCACTTCTTTATCGGCAGATGATGTTTCATCTTGAGATCGGCGATTAAAAACTGGACTAGACACACCCATAACCCATTGATTTATGGATCTTTCGGTCTGTTTTTTTCTCTGTGGTTCGTAGACCTGGAAATCTGTAAATTACCGGAAACCACACACTTACAAGGAGTTACTATGCAGCTTATTTTAATTGCTACCCTCATCGCAGGAATGTCGTGGCAGGCAAATGCAAGGGGCGACGATCCTATTATTCGATATTGCGAAAAACAGTACGGTAGTTATCCGAGTCTTTACGAATCTTGCCTTAAAGAATTCGGTGATCTTTATCTCGATCCCCCGATGACTGAACTCTGTGAGAAACAGTATCTATCGTATCCTTCTCTTCTTAAATCCTGCTTTCAGAAGCTTGGAAACAAGAAAGTTCAAAGAGGTTTTGCTCAACTTTGCAAAAAGCAATACGAAAGCTATCCGAGTCTTCACGAAACATGTTTGGTTCAAAACTCGAAACCTTTTAATCCGAGTATGTGCGATCGCGAATAAAAATTACTCTTCAGATGCCGAAGAGCCGCTCTCCAAAGCTTTTTCTGCTGAAGCGCTTAAGCGAATTCCGAGTTCAATCAATTGGTCTCTGTGAACTTCGCTTGGTGCTTCAGACATTACGCAACTTGCTTTCGATGTTTTTGGAAATGCGATCACTTCGCGGATCGCTTCCGTTCCGCACAAAATCATGGCGAGACGGTCCATCCCCCATGCGATTCCGCCGTGAGGTGGAGTTCCGTATTTAAGGGCTTCGAGGAAAAATCCAAATTGTTTTTGAGTGTCTTCAGGAGTCATTCCTAAAACTTTAAACATCGCTTGCTGTAGTTCTTGCCGGTAGATACGGATACTTCCGCCACCGATTTCGTAACCGTTACAAACCAAGTCGTAAGCTTTTGCTAACATCTGACCAAATTTTTTCTCGTTGCCGGCAAGCATGTCTGGCATTGATTCATCCGTTGGAGACGTAAACGGATGGTGTCTTGCAACCCAACGTCCCTCTGCCGGAGCATGCTCAAGAAGTGGGAAGTCGATCACCCACAAAAATGCGTCTTTGCTGGTGTCGATCAAATTCAAATCTCGACCCATTTGTAAACGAAGCGCTGACAATGCAGAACAAGTGGGATCAAAATCATCTGCCACTATCAAAACAGCATCTCCCGTCTTTCCGCCGATCTTTTCAAAAATGACTTTAAGTTTATCTTCTGAAAAGAATTTTGAAATCGGTGAAGAATAGGTACCGTTTTCAGATTTAATCCAAACGAGTCCCTTAGCTCCGTTCTTTTTTGCAAGATCTGTAAGCTTATCGAGTTGTCCACGCGATAAGGTACCCCCACCCGGAACACAAATTCCTCGTACAATTCCACTACGTGCCAAAACGTCGTCGAAAACTTTGAACCCCGCTCCCGCAACTTCTTTTGCGACGTCTTTGATTTCCATTCCGAAGCGGATATCTGGTTTATCAGATCCAAATCTGTCCATCGCTTCTTGGAACGTCATTCTCGGAATTTTTCCGATATCAACACCTTTAAAAGTTTTCCAAATTGAGCGAGCCATTTCTTCGTTGAGATTCATGACGTCATCACGATCTACGAATGCGAGCTCCATATCGATTTGCGAGAATTCAGGCTGACGATCCGCTCGAAGGTCTTCGTCACGAAAACAGCGTGCAATTTGAAAATAGCGATCATAACCAGCAATCATTAACAACTGCTTCAAGGTTTGCGGACTCTGAGGAAGGGCGTAGAATTTTCCGAGGTTGACACGAGAAGGAACGAGGTAATCACGCGCACCTTCTGGAGTACTTTTGTATAGAATCGGCGTTTCTACTTCGAGAAATCCACGATCGCTTAAAAAGTTTCGAACATGCTGAGCGACCTTGTGGCGGAGAATTAAATTATTTTGCAAACGTGGAGTGCGCAAATCTAAATAGCGATATTTTAATCTCGTAATTTCATTCACGTTTTTGTCTGAAACTTGAAACGGAGGTGTTTGTGCCTCGCTCAAAATTTCGCATCGAGTGGCTTCGATTTCGACTTCGCCTGTTTTGATTTTGTTATTTACCATTCCTTGCGGACGTGCACGCACAATTCCGTGAACGGCGACAACATATTCAGCGCGAAAATCTTTTGACGATGTGGATTCTTTTTTGTTTGGATCAAGAACGACCTGAACAAGTCCTTCGCGGTCACGCAAATCGATAAATACTAAACTTCCGTGGTCACGACGAGAATCCACCCATCCCATTAGGACAACTTCTTTACCAATTTCATTACGACTCATGCTCCCACAGTAGTGGCTTCTTTTTAAGTCTCTGACGAATTGCACAATTGACTCCTTCTCGCCGAAATCGCTAACTTTAGAGTATGCCAAAATTCACCATCGAATGTAATTCAAAAAAGAGCCAAAAAGAATCTTACGAGTTAATTAAAAAATTCTTAGAGTCCGACTCGAGTCTGAAGCAACTAGACTCTAAGATGGCCTGCACCTATGACGATGCGAATATGAGCGCCGTTGCAAAAGGTGGTCAATTCAAGGCGAACGTCGAAGTTAAGGCAATTGAAGACAAT